>JAUMYC010000003.1 GCA_030528845.1 Eubacteriales bacterium | reverse complement strand
TTCGCTCCGCCGCTGCGCTTCCGTGCCGCGCGGAACGTTGTATATAATACCACGCGAAGTACGCTTTGTCAACGCTTTTGGCGGTTAAGAATACATTTTGTCAAAACACGAACGAGCATCCTTTGCCAAATTCGGAAAACGAAGGTTCTCTCCCGCAAAATGCGAACAAACTTCCTCTCCGTTCGCCGAAATCCGACCGATCCGTCGTTTTCTCGCCGCGCAAAACCGACCGTTTTCTCTTTTCTTTACAATCCGAGGCGCCCTTCACTCCGAAAAAAAGCGATTTTCCAGCTCGATGCAAAGCCGATGATAGAAGAAAAGATGCTCCTCCTGCACGCGAAAAGTCTCCTTTTCCTGCGAAAAGACCCACAGATCGCACTTCTTGGCGATCTCTCCGCCGCCCAAGCCCGTGAGCGCGACCGTCTTCATGCCGAGCGCGCGCGCGGTCTTCATCGCCATTGCGACATTTTTGGCGTTGCCGGAGGTCGAAATGCCCAGCAAAACGTCGCCCGGGCGGCCGTAGGCCAGCACCTGCTGCGCGTAGCACAGCTCCGCACCCAGATCGTTCGCGATCGCCGAAAGCACGGCGCTCTGCGCGGTCAGGTCGATCGCCGGCAGGCCCATCTGCAGCCGGTCGCAGCCGATCGCCTCGCGCAGCTGCTCGGGAAGCGGCCTTTTTTTACAAAAACCCTTGACGAGCTCGCCCACGATATGCGCGCTGTCCGCGCTGCTGCCGCCGTTTCCGCACATGAGCAGCTTGCCGCCGGAGGCAAAGCACGCCTCTAAGAGATCCGCCGCCGGTTTCACAAACTTTTCCATATTATATTTCATCCTTTCACGCTGCCCGCGAGCAGGCCGGACACAAAATGCTTCTGTGCGAAGAAGAACACCGCATAGATCGGCAAACTGCCCACGATCGTCGCCGCCATGAGCAGGTTCCATTTGATCTCGCTCTCGTCGCGGAACATCGTCAGGGCGATCTGCACCGTGCGCAGCTCCTCGCCGCTGGTCATGACGAGCGGCCACATATACTCGTTCCACGTGCCGGTGAACTTAAGCACGCCGAGGCTGGCCAGCACAGGACCGCTCAGCGGGAGATAAATGCGCACAAACTGGCCGAAGCGGCCGCAGCCGTCGATCAGCGCCGCGTCGTCGAGCTCTTTGGGGAAGCCGACGTAGAACTGGCGGCAGAGGAACACGCCGAACGAGCCCGCTATATAAGGAAGGATCAGCCCCGCATAGGTGTTGTACAAACCTGTGCCGCCCCTGCCGAGGAGGTCGTTCCCGCCCGCGAGCGGCCAGGAGACGATCATGCGAAAAACGGGGATGAGCGTGACCTGCGCGGGTACCATCATGCCCACGAGGATCAGCAGAAAGAGCGCGTTCGAGCCCCGAAAGGGGATGCGCGCGAACACATAGCCGGACATGGAGTTGATCGCAAGCGAGATCACGACTGTGATCAGCGTGATCAGCATGCTGTTTTTCATATAGAGGCCCCAGTCGCCGTTGTGCATGGCGTCGTAATAATTGCGCCACTGCGTCTCGGCGGGCAGAAGGGTGATCTGCGGGGCGTTGATCTCCGGCATGGTCTGCAGCGAGACGGACAGCGTCATCAAAAACGGAACGCCCACGACAAAGCACAGCG
Organism: Eubacteriales bacterium; assembly: GCA_030528845.1. Next base: position 37,027 of record JAUMYC010000003.1, on the reverse strand, counting down.
CAGCGAGAAACGCCCAGCGCGCAGCGGCGAACGCTCTGTCGCCGCGCGAAAGCCTGATCGCACCCAAAGTCGCTCCCCCTCCTTTTTCAGCGGCCGTCGGAATCGATGGCCCTGTTCCAGCGGTAATTGATCAGCGTGAGCAAAAACGCCGCCGCCAGCAGCACCACCGCCATCGCAGAGGCCTCATCGATGCGCCGGTAATCGTTCACAAACGCGCGCAGGTAGATTTGGTGCACCACGGTCGTCGTCCGGTTCGTCAGCGGGTTGCCGTCCGTCATGATGCGCACCTGATCGAACGTCTTGAACGCCTCGACCATGTTCGTGATGAACACAAAGAACGCGACCGGGCGGATCATCGGCAGCGTGACGTGCAGAAGCTTCTGCCGCTCTCCCGCGCCGTCCACCGTCGCCGCCTCATAGAGCTCTTTGGGCACGGACTGCATGCCCGCGAGGTAGATCAGCATGCAATAGCCGATGTTTTTCCAGACATTGACGAAGATCAGCGAATAGAGCGCAAGGTCCGGGTCCTCCAGCCAGCCCACCTTGCCCGCGCCGAGGAGCGCCAGCGCCTTGTTGAGCAGGCCGAGCTGCTTGTCGTAGAGCATCAGCCAGATCATCGCCACGGCGGTCATGCTCGTGGCATAGGGGAAGATCATCAGCATGCGCATGCCCTTCACCGCGCGCGTGGCCCGGTTCAGCGCCGCCGCCGCCAGAAAACCCAGCACCGTCAGCGAGACGATGGAGATCGCCGCATACACCGCCGTGTTCTTCAGCGCCATCTTGAAATGCCGGTCGCGCGTGAGGATATACTTAAAATGCGCAAGCCCCGCCCAGCCGCCCGTCTGCTTGAGGTTGTTGTAGGTCACGCTGTAATAAAACGTCATCACCAGCGGATAGAGCACAAACAGCGCAAAAAACACCAGAAAGGGCGCGAGCATCAGCCATGCCGCCGCCGTGTCCCTTCTATTATATGAAGAATAACGGGAGAGCCGCCGGTCGTTCACCGCCGCCTTGCTCGAGCGCATCCGTATCCGCCCCTTTTCGCATACAGTCTATGCGCAAAGTATAACAAGCGCCGCGCGCTTTTTCAACACTCTGCGGCGCACGCGGGCGGATTTTATCAAACCTCTGCCCTGCGCGGCAAAAAGAGGCACCCTTTCCGCATGTCGGAAAGGGTGCCTCTGCAAAATATCTCCTTACGGGATCTGCTTCCACGAGCCGATGCCGCGCGCCATGCGCCGCAGGAACCATTTCGCCTGCGTTCGCCTCGGCAGCGCCTTGAGCATGCTCCGGTAGGCGGCGTGCGCCAGATCGACAGCGCCGGAGTTGGGCGCGGCGCCGCTGTAGCGGCATACGGCGACGACCTCGCAGGTCTGCGCGAAGGCGGCCCAGTCTCCGCCGCCGGCAGAAAGCCTTTTGGCGGTGGCGAGGGGCGTTTCGCCCGGCTGCGGCTCCAGTCCGCTTGCCGCAAGCACGCCCAGCATCGCGCGATACCACACCATCAGCGCCTCCTCGGGGTCGCTTTGCCTCTGCGCGATGGCAGCGGGGCGCGTGGTCCATTCTCGCCAGAGCACGAGCGCGGCCAGCAGCAGCAGCGCCAGCAGAACTCCCAGCAGCTTCCAGAGCCAGCGCGGCGCCTGCGCGCCGTCCGGGTTCTCGTTCTCCTGCTGCGGGGGCAGCTCTTCGCCGTCCGGCTCGGGAGTGGGCAGGTCGCTCGCCTCCGGCTCGGGCGTGGGTTCGCTCAGCGCGTCGCCGTTCGGCTCCTGCGTGGGCTCGGCGGTCGGCTGCGGAGTGCTCTCCGGTTCGCCCTGCGACTCGGAGCCGTCTGCTCCGTGGCCGCCGCCCCCGGCCTCACCGGGCGTGGGATCAAAGCTGATCCAGCCCGCGCCGCGGAAATACACCTCCACCCATGCGTGCGCGTCCTCGCCGGTCACGATGGTGGTCTCGCCGTCCGGATCAAAGGCATAGCCCTCGACATAGCGCGCGGGCAGGCCCGCCATGCGCGCCATCACGGCCATGGCCGAGGCGAAATAGGTGCAATAGCCCTGCTTGGAATCGAGCAGGAAATGAGAAACGAAATCGCCCCCGTAGGGCGGGTAATCCACGTCGAGCACATAGGCGTATTCGCCGGAGCGCAGATGCTCGCACAGCAGATACGCCGCCTCATAGGGCGTCTGCGCCCCGGCGACGGCCTGCCGCGCAATGGCGTACACGCCCGGGTCGATCCCCTCGGGCAGGCGCGTGTATTCGCTGCGGATCGCATCGTACTGCTCGTCCTCGAGCTGCGCGGCCTGCTTGAGCAGCGCGTCCAGCTCCGCCCCGTGCACGGGCGCAAGGCCCACGGCGGCATAGCCGTCGTCCGGCTGCACATCCCTCGTCAGGAAGATCTCGCCGGTATCGTTAAAATAGATCGCCATTTCCAGCGGCGCTTCCATATTCTGCACGACATCGGGCACGAACAGCGAGGAGGAGCCCTCCGCAAGGAAGCGCACCTGCGCGCTGACGGGCGCAAACACGCCGCCCAGCTCCAGCCGCTCGTCCAAATTTGCCGAGAAGAGCCTGTTTCGCAGCGCGCCCTTGGTCATGTCGCGGTAGAGATAGCGGTTGTTCACGCCGTCGTCGATCCACGAATAGCCCGTGTAGCTGCGCTTGATGGAGCCGCGCAGATACAGCGAACGCTCCGTCTGCACGGCCATGACCTCGTGCGGCAGCGGCGTCGCCGGCCCGCCGAGGTATTCGCCCATCGGCTGAAAGCCGTCCGTCGCCACGGTATAGGTCGTGCGCGGCGAGGTGAACGAGAAATAATCCGCCACGAGATCGCGCACCTTGCGCGCGGCCTCCTCCATCGGCGGCCATGTCACGCTCTCCACCGGAGCGCACGCCCCGGCAGCGAGCGCCGCGACCAGCGCATAGGGCAGGATCTTGCGCCAGGGCATGTGCGCATCCCGGCTGCGCGCGAGCATGGCCGCCAGCGCAAAGAGCGCGCACATCAGCGGCAGCAAAAAGACCTCCGCGCACAGATACCACGCCGCGAGGAAGACCGCGACCACCAGCACGAGCAGCGGGAACACGCCGCCCTGCATGCGCGCCAGCGCATAGCTCGCCGCGCCGAAAAAGGCGCTCGTCAGCGCGGCTGTGAAGCCGGGGTGGCTCTGCAGCGCGAGCAGCAGGCCGCCCTCCTCGCTCAGCATCGTCTCGAGCATCTGCTCGCCCGCGTGCCAAAGGGCCGCGTCCGCGCGCCAAAGCCCGAAGGCGCCCAGCCCCGCCGCCAGCAGCACGCCCAGCGCCAGATACGGCGAAGAGCACGCCGCCGCAATGGCAAAAGCCACCGCCAGCGCCGTGCCGTAGGCCTGCAGCGCGCCCGCAGAAACGCCCAGCGCGCCCAGCAGCGCGATCGCCAGCGAACCGCCGACCGCCGCGCCCAGCAGCGCCGAGCCCAGCCGGTCCGCCAGCCTTCTGCGCAGCTCATTCCCTGTTTTGCCGCCCTGTTTCTTCATCTTCCGCCTTTCCCGCAGCGCGTCCGAACGCGCCGCGGCGCATTGTTTGGTTTACGTTTTCCCTATTTGCCGCACGCAGCTTCTTCAACACGTCGCGGCGTTGGATCGCCCGGGCATAAACCCCCGCCGCGCGCCGTTTATCCTGCGCGACGCGGCGTTGGATCGCCCGGGTTTTAAATCCCGGTCATAAAACTTCGACATAGGCCGCGCCTTCAGCGCGCCTGCGCGTACGGATTGATCCGGGCCACTTCCACTCCGCTGAGCGAGAGCCGCGCGATGATCTCGTTCGCCTCGTTCCGGCTCTCCGTGACCCAGCACAGCCGCACCCGCAGCCCGCTGCGGCGCATCTGCATCGCAATGTCCGCTGTGCGCATCGTCAGGCGCGAGGTGATGAGCGCCGCGCCGCCCGTGCGCTGCATGCGGCGCATCTCCACCGCCAGCAGCTGCTCAAACGGATAGGCGCAGTCGAACCGCACGGTCGTCAGCGCGTCGACAAAGCGCGGCAGATCCTGCGGCGAACGGCCCGCGCATTCCACGGGCTGCGAGCAGCTCAGCGGCATGCGCACCGGGTAGCCCTGCTCGAGATGCGCCCGCGCCGCCGAAGCCGCCGCCTCGCAGATGGCGTCTTCGATGCACAGCGCCTGCGCGCGCAGCGCGCCGATGGGCGAAAGATCCGTCAGGATCAAAAAATCCGGCCGGGCCGATTCTTCATATGTTCGCACCATCAGCTCTCTTTTTCGCATGGAGAGCTTCCAATGGATCTTTTTCAGCTCGTCGCCTTCCTTCCAGTCGCGGATGCCGGAGGGAGAGGCGTCGTCCTCGGTGGAACGGTTCGGCGCTTCGGGGCCCGTGTCGCCCGCGCCCAGCTCCATGGCCTGCGCCCGCAGCGCGCGCGGAGCCACTTCGATCGTGAACGAGCAGTCGCGCACCTTTCTGCGGAAGGAAAACAGGCCGAAGACATCCTCTGCGGCGACGGAATACACTCCCGCCATGTACACGCCCCTGTGCGGACAGGCCACCTCCAGCGTGCGCGCGTTCCATTTCAGCGGCCGCTGGTCGATCTCGATCGTCTGCGGCTCGCCCGCGGTAGAAAGAGTCGCCTCCAAAGCGCCCAAAGGAAGCAGCGCCGCGTGGCGCGTGCGCATGCGCACCTCGGCCTTGTCGCCCCTCTGCGCGTGCAGCCGGGGCATATGCGCCTGAACGCGCAGGCTCAGCAGCGCCAGCAGCACCGCCGCCAGCGACACGAGCACCAGCGCGCCCGCAAGCGCCGCCAGCGCATAATACAGCGGCGCGCCCGTGGAAAGCCCGGCCGCCAGCAGCGCCGCAGCAGCGGCCAGCAGCAGCATGCAGCGCCCCGTCACGGCAGCTTCACCGGCACCTTCACCGATGCGATCACGTTTTCCAGCACCTTTTCCGGCGTCATGTTGCGCAGGCGCGCCTCCGGGCTGAGCACCAGCCTGTGCGCAAGCACGCTCGCCGCCATGTCCTGCACGTCCTCCGGCAGCACATAATCGCGCCCGTCGAGCATGGCGTCCGCCTGCGCGGCGCGCAGAAGCGCGATCGCTCCGCGCGTGGAAACGCCCAGCTGCAGCGCGCTGTGTCTGCGCGAGGCCGCCGCGATCATGGAGATATACGCGCGCACCTCCTTCGAGGCGCGCACCTGCGAAAGCTGCTCCTGCAAAAGCAGGATATCGCTCGCGGTGCAGATGGGCCGCAGCTCTTCCATGGGCCTCGTGCCGTCCGTATAGCGCTCGAGGATCTCCGTCTCCTCGTCCGCCGTGGGATAGCCGATGGACACCTTCATGAAAAAGCGGTCCAGCTGGGCCTCGGGCAGGGGATAAGTGCCCACGAAATCCACGGGGTTTTGCGTGGCCAGCACCATAAAGGGCCTCGGCATGGAGTAGGTCACGCCGTCTACGGTCGTCTGCCCCTCTTCCATGACCTCCAGCAAGGAGGACTGCGTCTTGGGCGAGGTGCGGTTGATCTCGTCGGCCAGAACGATCTGGCTCATCACCGCGCCGGGGCGGTATTCCATCTCGCCCGTCTTAAAATTGGCGATGGTAAAGCCCGTCACGTCGCTGGGCGTGACGTCCGGCGTAAACTGGATGCGCTTGAAGGAACAATCCAGCGAGCGGGCCATGGCGGAGGCAAGGCTCGTCTTGCCCACGCCGGGCACGTCCTCGATCAGCACATGCCCCTTGCAGATGAGCGCGATGAACAAAAGCTCGACCACGTCCTGCTTGCCTACGATCACCTTTCCGATATTCTGGCTCAAAACCTGAGCGACACGCTGTGTGTTGATCACTTGGCTTCTCTCTCCTACGTTCAATTTCGCATGGACAATCGCCGCCTTCGGCCCGGAAAACCCGAAGACGCGCCCAAGGCCGGGCGCGTCTTCGCCTTGCGAGGGGCCGCGGCGCTCATTCTGAGACGGGGCCTGCCCTATTCTTGTTCCGCTCCGAATTTTTCCAGAGCCACGCCGCCTTCGCTGAGGAGCTCCACGGCGAAGGGGTCGGGATAGCCCTGCTCGTAGACCACGCGCACGATGCCCGCGTTGACGATCATCTTTGCACACATGGTGCAGGGCTGGTGCGTGCAGTAGAGGGTCGCTCCCTCTGTGGAAATGCCCAGCCGCGCCACCTGAATGATGGCGTTCTGCTCGGCGTGCGTGGCATAGCACAGCTCCTGCCTTGTGCCGGAGGCGATGCCCAGCTTTTTGCGCATGCATTCGCCGCGCTCCACGCAGGTGCGCACGCCCGCGGGCGCGCCGTTATAGCCCGTCGCGATCACGCGCTTGTTCTGCACGATGACCGCGCCGATCTTGCGTTCGCTCTGATAGCAGCTGGCCCATGTGCCCACGAGCCGCGCCATCTGCATAAACCGTTCGTCCCATTTATCCGCCATGGCGGCCTCCTCCCGCGCGCGCCGGAGCCCGGAGCACGCTCGATCTCGTTTTTTTCAGCAGATCAGAGCTGGCTCGTGCAATGCGGGCAGCGCGTCGCGTCGTCGGCGATGACGCTCCTGCAATAGGGGCAGAGCCTCGGCTCGGGCTTGGGCGCTTCCTCTTCCTTTTTGCGGAAGCGGGAGATGAGCTTTACAAAGAGGAACACGCACAGCGCGATGAGCAGGAAATCCACGACGGTCTGCAAAAACGCGCCGTAGTTGAGCGTGCCCACGCCGGCTTCCTTCGCCGCTTCGATGGACGGATAGCGCACCGCGCCTTCCTTATAAAAATCCAACTGCAAAAACAGGCCGCTGAGGTTCACGCTGCCCGTGACCAGCGAAAGCGCCGGCATAAACACATCGTTGACGATGGAGGTGGTGATCTTGCCGAAGGCCGTGCCGATCATCACGCCGACGGCCATGTCGATGACATTTCCCTTAAACGCAAATGCCTTGAATTCCTCCACGATCTTGACCTTTTTCATACCCCACAGATCCCTTCCTTTGTATTTCCCCTTTGCCCTTGCGGGCTCTTGCCTACATTATAACACAGAACGCCGCGCAGAAAAACCCCCGGCGGGGCCGCGCAAAAACGCCTGCGGCAAAATATCATCGCCGCGGGCGTTTCTTCGGGAACAAACCTTACAGCTTCGCCGTCAGATGGTAAGAAAGCACGGCCAGAGACGCGGCCATGTCTTCATTTTTGACCAATATATGCTCCGGCGTGCAAAGATGCACCGGCGCGAAATTCCAGATCGCCGTGACGCCCGCCTCCACGAGCCGGTCGCACACGTCCTGCGCCTGCTGCGCGGGCACGGTGATGATGCCCAGACGGATCTTTCTGCGCGCGCAGAAGCGCTGCAGGCGCTCCATGGGGTAGACGGGCTTTTCGCCGCCGGTGGTGCAGCAGCGCTCGTCCTCGTCAAACCCGGCCACGATATTTACTCCATATTCCCGAAAGCCGGAGTATTCCATCAGCGCGCGGCCCAGCCGCCCCGCGCCTATGAGCACGGCGTCGTGTATGTTGTCGCAGCCCAGCGCCTTTTCGATATCGGCGATCAGCTCTTCCAGCACATAGCCCACCTTGGGCCTGCCCGCCTTGCTGACCAGCGCAAGATCCTTGCGCACCTGGATCTCCGTCAGGCCAAGCTGCGCCGCGACGGCGCTCGAAGAGGTGTGCGTGCGCCCGGCCCGCCTGTGGTCCTTGAGCACATGCAGATACATCGGCAGCCTCTGCAGCGCATTCATGGGGATCTTTCCATCCATCCCGGCCAGCTCTCCCTTCCGGCAGCGGCCGGATGCAGGCCGTGCAGATTCAATTATAGCGCCTTTTCCGCCGCAAAACAAGCCCGGACCGGAGGCCGCCTTCGTCGATTTCCGGCTGTTTCCGGCAGGATTTTCCCGGCCGATGAAGAATGATTATATTTTCGCAGGGGCGAGCCCGCCCCGCGATGCATATTCCTCCCTTTTCGACCGAAAAGGGAGATACGAAACGGAGGAACACCACCATGAAAAAGATCATCGTTCTCCTGCTCTCTGCTCTGCTGCTCATCGGCGTCGTGACTGCGACCGCCACCACCCTCGGCGGCTGGACCGTCGCGGAAGACAACGCCATCACCGAAGAGCGCAAGGCCGTGTTCGAAAAGGCCATGGAAGAGATGCTCGGCGTTCAGTATGAACCCGTCACCTATCTCGCCTCTCAGGTCGTCGCCGGCTCCAACCACTGCTTCCTGTGCAAGGCCACCGTCATCGTTCCGGACGCCCAGCCCTCCTATGTGCTGGTCTATCTCTATGAAGACCTCGAAGGCAACGTAGAGATCAAGAACATCGCCGATCTCGATCTGGCTGCGCTGGCCGTGCCGGTCGTCGCCGAGACCGAAGCCGTCGCCGAGGAAGCCGAATAAGCCGCGCATTTCCCGTGAAGCAAAACAGTCCGCATACCCCGTTCGGTATGCGGACTGTTCTTTTTTTATGCCCGGGCAGAGGCCTGCCGCGCGCTATTTCTGCTCTTCTTCCTTTTTCTCGATCTTCCTGCGCTCGGTCGTCCGATAGAGGAAGCGGTCGTATTCCACATGCAGCTGGAAGGAGTCCTTGACGGTGTACTCCTCCGCCGAGGTCTGGCTGGTCGCCTGCTTGAGCTGGCCCGTGAGCACGACCACCGTCACAAACGCCGCAATGAACGCGGCGACCGCCGCCATGAGCAGCGTTCCGCTGGCGAGGTTCTGCGTCAGATGCAGCACGAGCGCCGCGATCGCCAGCACGACGGCAAACACGCCGCCGCCCCAGAGGAAGGATTTGGTCTTGTCGGCGGGCACGTCGCAGGTGAGCTTGCCGGTCTGGCCGTTGATGGCGAAGGTATAGGTCTTGCCTTCTTTTTCCGTGGTGATCAGCCATACGGGCATGAGCACGGGCGTCACCTTGCCGCCCTGCGCGTGGATATGCTTGCTGCGCTCGGTCACGCTGCTGTAGCCGCGCACGGTGGACCGGATGGCCTGCTCGATGCTGTATTCCACGCGCTCGACCGCGCGGCCTTCGCATTCGCCCTCGTTCACGTCGGCATGGTCTGCCATGGAACCGGCAAGCACGGCCGGCTGGAATGGCACGGCCTCGCTCAGGTCGTAGGGCTCGAGCGATTCGGTGATCTCGTTGTCGAGCTTCTCGCTGCCGTCCACGGGGATGTTCTCAAAGCGCATGGAGCCCGCGCGGCGCACGATATAATGCTCCGTCGTCTCGATCTCCCAGTCGCCCCGCGTTTCTTTTTCCTTCTTTTCCGCGTCGTAGACGATGTTCGCCTCCGCGTCGCAGTCAAAGAGCCAGTAGGGCACATAGAGCCTGCGCATCTCGCTGATGCGATTGCGGCTGTTTTTGAAGATATTCGGCAGGAGGAGCTTCCCCTGAAAATATTCGTCAAACTGCTTTTGCGCCTGCTCCTTTGTGACCTTGAAGGGGATCACCTTTTCCGGCTTCACGCCGCCCTCGATCCTGCCGGGCAGCACGGTGGGGCTGCCGCAATAGGGACATTGCGTGGCCGTGGTCGTGTTTTCCGTCATCAGCTCCGCGCCGCAGCTTTCGCAGACAAAGGCCTGCATGCTCTGCGCGTCCGCCGCGCCGAAGCCCTCGGTGGGCAGTTCAAACTGCACGCCGCCGGCGCTCTGCGGCGCCTGCATCGCTTCGATCGCTTCGAGTTCATAACTGTTGCCGCAGGAGGCGCATTCGAGCTTTCCGCTCTGCGCGCCGTAGGCCAGCGGCGCTCCGCAGCAGGGGCAATTATAGGCGACCGTACTCATGGTTTCACCCTTCTTTCATCCTGTATTTTTTTGCGCTTGTCTTTCGTCCGATTTGGGAAAGCGCCGGCCTGCCGGGGGCATTCCCCGGCAGGCCGCGCGCGATGCGCGTTATTCCGCAGGCACAAAGTGCAGCGTCATGGTGCCGTAGTAGTCCATATCAAAGCCGGCGTCGATCAGCACGGCGTTGAACATGGTGCCGTAGTAGTTGATCACGAACGCGTCGACCTCCGTCAGGCCCGTCGCGACCTTCTGCAGGCCCCAGTTCAGGTTCGGCACGACCATGCCGGCGATGCCGAAGTCGCAGGTGCCGTTTTCACGGAAGAGGAGCGAGTATTCCGCGCCGAGCATGGAAGCGTCCATGGTCTGCCCAAAGGCCGTGTAGGTCTTGGCGACGTACTTGCGCTCCATTCGCGCGTGCATGTCCACTTCTCCGCCGCCTGCGGGCGCCTGCGGGGCCGGAGCCGGCACGACCGGGGCGGGAGCCGGGGTCGCCACGGGTTCCGGAGCGTACAGCGCCGCGTTGGGATCCCACTGCGCGTTCTCGTCCTGGCTGTAGATCACATATCCCGCCAGATCCGAGCCGAACTTGAGGAAGCCGCCGTTGAGCAGCGTCATGGGCATGCCGTTTTCGCCAAAGTAGGCGACTGTGCCCTCGCGATACCACACGCCCTGCTCGGGGCTGGGGAAATCGACGCTGCCGGTGCCGTCTGCGTTGAGGATCAAGGTGCTGGTGATGCCCATGGAGCGCAGATCGCCCGTCAGGCCGCCGGTAGAGAGATAGCAGGCCTTCCATTCGCCGGTGTAGCCGGTGAACACGAGCTTCGTGCCGTCCTCGTCTTCGCCGACGAGGGTGCCGTCGCTCATCAGCCTGAGCAGCATCCCGTCGATGTCGGCTGCGCCGTCGACGACGCTCCAGACGCCGCTCTCGGCCGCTTCGCCGTCATACAGGGTGATGGTGCCGTCCATAGCCATGTTGATCTCGATGGTCATGCCGATGTCGGCAAGGGCGATGGCTTCGCCGTCCACGACCATCTCGGAGCCGAACCACAAGCCGACAAAGTCGCTCTGTTCGGCATAGACGGCGATCGCTTCGCCGTCGCCTCCGACGGGCGCGACAGGCGCCTGTCCGGCGGACTGCTCGCGGGTGAAGTTATAGTCGATATAGTAGCTGTCGTACACGTTGAGCACGCCGTTGTTGATGGTCAGGACGGAATCCCACCACGCGCCGGTGGTGATCATCATCTGGCCGTCCTGCACTTCCCAGCCCATGGTGTTCACGCCGTAGACGTCCTCGAAGGTCACTTCGCCGTTTTCAAAGAAGGTCAGCACGCCGCCCTCTTCGTCGTACCACGCGCCCATGAAGGCGGAGGGATCGACCCCGGCCGCAGCGGGAGCGGGTGCAGCGCCGCTGCGCGTCATGACGACCCAGCCGTTGTCGATGCTGAGCGTGTTCGCATCCGTCAGCACCATCGTGCAGCCCCACCAGTTGCCGGAGGTCACTTCGGCGCTGCCGTCGCCCTCCTGCCAGGTCATGTCGCGCACATCGCCGTCCGGATAGGTCAAAATGAGAGTGCCGCCTGCGTTGATGGTCAGGCGCAGGCCGTCCGCGTCGATCCAGTCGCCCGCGAAGCCGCCTTCGCCCGCAGCGGGCGCGCCGGCCGGGGCAGCGCCGTCGGTCCGTTCAAAGAACATGTTCGCGCCTTCCTCTTCAACGAGGAGTCTGCCGTCCGTCGTCAGGCTCAGCTGCATGCCCTCGAAGCTCAGCTTGCCGTCCTCCACGGTCCAGGTGGTGGTGGCGGGGCCGTCGTCGTCCACCATGACGAGAGTGCCGTCCGCGCTCACGCTCATGGTCAGAGTCACGCCGATGTCCGCCGGGCTCAGGCTGATGCCTTCCATGACGACCAGCGTGCAGTTCCATTCGCCGATGAAGTCCTCCTGCGTGCCCGCGACGACTTCCACAGTCGCGGCGGCGGGCGCGGAGGCAGCGCCGTCGCCCTTGGCAAAGTAGAGCTCGGTGCCGTCCATGTCGATATACAGGCTGCCGTCGCCGAGCATGCTCAGCGGCATGCCGTCCATTTCGATGCCGCCCTCGATGAGCGTCCACGTCGAGACCATCGTCTCTTCGCCGTCGTACATCTCCGCCGTGCCGTCTTCATGCACGGTCAGCTGCATCGTCATGCCGATGGAAGCCGGGTTCAGACTGACGCCGTCCATGGACATATTGACGCAGGTCCAGACGCCGATGTACTCCTGTGCGCCCTCGACGGCCGGGGCAGCGCCCTGTTCGCGGGTGAAGTTCATGTCGATCCAATAGCCGTCGTTCAGGTTCAGCACGCCGTCGGTGATGGTCATCACCGAATCCCACCACGAGCCGGTGAGGATCATCATCTTGCCGTCCTCAACGCCCCATGTCATGGTGCTGACGCCGTATTCGTCCTCCGCCGTGGCTTCGCCGTTTTCAAGGATGGTGAGCACGGTGCCGTCCTCGCCATACCACGCGCCCAGATACGCGCTCGTATCGTCCGCAGGCGCGGCAGCGGGAGCGGTCACGGGAGCGGCCGCGCCGTCCCTGGCAAGGGTCAGATACACGCCGCCAAGGTCCAGCAGCAGCGTGCCGTCCGCGTTGATCTGCACCGGCATATCCATCGTGCCGTCGTCGACCACCAGCATGCCGTCGGCTTCATACCAGTTGAGTTGTTCCTCCCCTTCGCCGGCCATCGCAACGATAGCGCTGCCGTCCGCGTTGAGGGTCATCGTGATGTTCAGGCCGATCATTTCCATCATGGCCCGGTCGAGCACTTCGCCGTCGGCTTCCGCCCGAATGCCCGTCCACACGCCGACATAGCCTTCGCCGCCGGCCGGGGCGTTCGCGGGAGCAGTCACAGGCGCGTCAGAGACAAAGGGAGCGCCCGTGAGAGAGACGGTCACGCCGTATTCCGCCGCAAGGGCGTCTGCCACTGCGGGGTCGGTGTTGCCGGGCAAGATGAATTCCACAAGGTCGCCGCAGTCCGCAAAGCAGCCGGCGGGCAGCAGCGCGGGGTCGCATTCGACGGTGACGCGCTGCAGGCGGTCGCATTCCGCAAAGGCGGACGCGCCGATGCTCGTCAGTCCGGCGGGCAGAGTCAGCTCTTCGATGTAGACGCAATGGAAGAACGCCTCGTCGCCGATGGTCTGCAGGGTGGAGGGCAGGTTGAGCGTATCCATCTTGGCATATTCAAAGGCGGACGCGCCCACGGAGACAAAGCCTTCCGGCAGCGTCACATCGAGCAGACCGACGCTCACGAACGCCCTGTCGCCGATGCTGAGCAGCCCTGCGGGGAAGCGCAGCTCGTTGCCCTTGAAGCCCACGAACGCGCCGTAGTTGATGGTCTGCACGCTGTCGGGCAGATCCACGCTGCGCAGATACGAGGGCGAGACGAACGCTTCGTCGCCGATGGAGACTACGCCCTCGGGCACCGTGATATGCACAAGAGTGCGGTTGTCGGCAAAGGCCTTCGCGCCGATGCCGGTCACAGCCGTGCCGCCCACGCTGGCGGGGATGTCCAGATAGGTCTCGCTGCCGGTCCAGGAGAGGATCTCTCCGGTGGCCGGGTCCACAGTAAACAGGCTCTCGTCCACCGTGCGCTCATGCACCACGGCGTTCGCGCCGCTGGGCTGGATGTTCAGCCCTTCCGGGAAGATCGCCTTATAGGCGTCGATCTGGTCGTCCGGCACATAGATCACGAGGTCTGCCGGAGCGTTTTCAAAATAGGGATACCACTCGTCCGGCTGCGTCACAGGCGCGACGCCCGTGAAGCGCACGGTCTTGAGCGACTCGTTGTTGCGCAGCGACTTGGGGCCGATGAACCAGACCCTCGAGGGGATGGTCAGCTCCGTCAGCGCCGCGCAGCTGCTGATACAGGTTTCGTCGATGACCTCCAGCGATTCCGGAAGCGTCAGGCTGGTCAGCGCAGGGCAGAGATAGAAATTCTGCTTTGCCAGCACCTTGATCGTCTCCGGCAGCACGCAGCTGGTCAGGATCTCGCTGTTATTGAATACAGCGCCTGCGATCACGGAGATCTCTACGTCGTCTACCACCGAGGGAACGATGGCCTCCGCGCTCGTTTCGGCCCAATCGTAGATCGAAACGCCGGAACGGGAATATTCCGCCTCCTGCGCGACGGCAGTGCAGCTCAGCAGCAGCATGAGGCTCAGCGCCAGAGCAATGATCCTTTTTTTCATGTGTCCTCATCCTTTCCTGTTAAAATTTCGTCGGGCTGTGACCTGAAAACAAGGGGCGTTTGAGAGAAGGGGGACGGCGGCAGGGCGGGGATGCGTCGCCCTGCCGTCCGCCTCCCAAGGGAAAAAACCAACTTACTTGCGCCGGCAGGCGATCTGCGTGCGCAGCATCAGGCTCCGGGCGACTTCCTCCGCGACGATCTCAAGATCGTCCGGGTACATCAGCAGGAGCAGCTGCTCCTGCGCCTCGATGTAGCTGTTGAACGCGGCGTATTCCGCAAGATAGGCGATGCCGCCCTCTGCGCCGGAAGCGTCGTAGAGCTCGTTATAGACCACGTTCAGCTCCACCTCCCACAAAGAGCGGATCGCGCCCCAGCTCTTCAGGCCGGGCTCGGCCGCCAGCAGGATGTCCGTCATCTCATAGGGGAAGGCGTGATCCGCGCAGAAGACGTCCTCGCAGAAGAAGTAGTCTTCTCTCTCTTCGGACACCAGCCACCGGCACTGTGTGCCCTCGGCGGCTTCGCCCGCTCCGCGCATGACCATCAGCAGGCTGTCGAGGCGGCTCTGCGGCGCGGTATGCGTCAGATAGCACAGCTCGATCAGCTGCTCCCGCCAGAAATCGGCGACGGCCTGCGTCACCTCGGCAGGATGGCCGGGGTAGGCGATCTTCATCGCCAGCTGCGTGTTGGCGATCAGCGCCACCATGCGCGTGCGCTCGCTCATCAGGATGATGCGTGCGTCGTTGTCCGCCGCCGCATACATCTCCTCATAGAGCGCATCGACTTCCTTGAGCCACATGCCGCAGGCATATTCCCAGACCATGCCGATTCTGTTTGCATCGGCGGCATTCTGCGCCATGGTCAGGATCGCGCCGTGCGTGGCCGCGTGCCTGTCACACAGATGCACTTCGTATTCCATGGATTCACCGTCGCGGGAGAAGAGCTCGCGATAGCAGCAGAGCAGCTCTCCCTCGGCTTCGGGCAGGTCCTTGCGCAGCTCCTCCCAGTGGATCGTGCCGCTGCCGGGGGTGTGGGTGGTGTTCGGGTCGCCGTCCGTGTCCACGACGACTCTGTTGGAGATCGCCGCGCCGCTGTAGAATCCGTCGACCGCAAAGGCGGCGTTGGAAACATTCGCTACATAACCTCTGGCGACGTCCTCCGCCGTCACGACATAGTCCAGCAGGCAATACTTCGCCTCGCCGGGCTCCATGCGCAGGGAGGAGCCGACCTCGCCGAACGCAGTCAGGAACAGCGGGTCATAGATGATCACCTTTTCCACTGCGACCGTGCCGGTGTTGGTGTAGGTGATCCTGTAGTTGATCCGCTCGCCCTCGGTGTAATAGGCGCCGTTGGCGGGCGTGCTGATCACCTCTTTGAGCAGCGTCATGCTCTGCTCGGTCTGCTCGCCGAAGCCGGTGGGGACGACCACGGAGCCGCTCACGTTCCTGTAGGTATTGCCGAGGGCGTCTTCCGCAGTCGCCGTGGCGATGTTCGTGAGGCTTCCGGCCGCAGCGTCGATGGGCGTGACCGTATATTCAAAGGTGTAGCCCATCGTTTCGCCCGCGGAGAGGCTCGTCGTCATCCAGATCGTGTCCTTTCTGAGCGGATCGAACACGGTCACGCTCAGCAGCTCCTGCGCGCTGGGGTTGTGCACCTCCACGCCGTAGCGCACCGATTCGCCGGGCTGATAATACAGGCCGTTGGCGGGCGTGCTTTCGACCCATTTGTTCACCTCGGGCCCGCCGAAGAAGACGGGCTCCTCGCCGATCTGGATCCAGCTCAGGCCGCAGGGCACGCTCACGATCTCGGAAACGCCGCTGAGCGGGTTGCTCGATTCCGCGGTGGTCCAATAGGCCTCGGCCTGGTTGTTCACTTCGAATGCAAAGACGTCTTCCATCGTCACGACGTGCTCAAAGACGGCGCTCGCCGAGCCGTAGGGAGCGACGACGGGCTCGCGGATGACGCATGCATCCTCGTTGTTTCCGTGCAGGAAGTCGTAGACCTCCACGTCGTACACTTCATTCGCAGTTTCGTTCACAAAGCGGATCTCGTAGCGCACCGTCTCGCCGCCCTCGTAATACTCGCCGTTTTGGGGCGTGCTCAGCACGCTCTTTTCCACGCGCACGAGCTCGATCGGCTCGCTGCCGGTGGGAACGACCGTCTCGTTCGAGGCGTCGCCATACCACATATCCTCCGCCGGGGCGTACCATGTCGCCGTCGCCTGGTTGAACACATGGCCGCGGGCCACATCCTCCTCTGTCACGGCATGCGTGAAATAGGCGTTATACGTCACTCCCGCGTCGAGGATCGGGACCCTGTCCACGCAGCCGTCCTCGTTGCCGCCCTTGAGCATGTCCCAGATCTCCAGATCATGGATGGCGTGCTCCGTGGCGTTGGTCACGCACAGGCGATAGTGGATCCCCTCGCCCAGCTCGTAATATTCGCCGTTGAGCGGCAGACTTTCGACATGTTTGGTGAAAATGACGGTGCCCGTGGGGTCGTTATCGCCCGGGTCGCCGCTGATGGGCGCGTCGGGGTCTTCGTCGTCCTCGGGGTCGCTGCCCAGCAGCTCTTCGATGACCTCGCGCCAGCCCACGCCGTCCGGCGGGAAGCCGTGGTCCTCCTGCCATTCCCTGAGGGCGCCCTCGGTGTTCGGGCCGAAGCTGCCGTCCACGCTGCCGCAGTCATAGCCCTGCTCGTTGAGCTCCTCCTGGATCTCCCGGACGGTCTCCCTGTCGTTGTCGCCGCCGCGGTAGACCGTATCGTCCGGATAGAATCTCTCCTGCTCCGTGATGCCGCAGCGCCTGCAGCGGCGCTCGCGGATGCCGACCTGACCGGGCTTTGCCTCCTGAATGACCTCCCAGTCGCTCCAGTTATGGCCGAGCGCGTCGATCGTCTTGGACTGGGTCTTTCCGCAGACCGTGCACCGGTAGCTGTCGAGGCCTTCTTTGGTGCAGGTGGGGTCTGTGATCATGCGGACGCCCCATTTATGGCTGCCTTCCTCGTCCTCGCGCTGTTCCACGCGCCCGCACAGGCTGCAGGTGCGCTGCAGAACGCCGGGGTTCAGGCAGTCGCCCTCGCGGATGCGCACCCAGTCGCCCCAGCGATGGGGGCCGTAGTCGGTGTCCTCATAGACGATATAGCCGCAGTTGCGGCACACAGTCATCCGCACGCCGGGCTCGATGCACGTCGCCGCGGAGACCGGCTCCCATTCGCCGAAGTTATGGCCCGTCGGGGGGACTTCTTCTTCATCGCCCCGTCCGCAGACGGTGCACTCGCGCGAGCGCACGCCCGCTTCCGTGCAGGTCGGCTCCATGTCGTAGCGCCACGGGCCCCAGTTGTGCGCGCCGTAGTCGCCCCTGCGCTCCTCGATCTCCCCGCATTGCGAGCAGACGCGCTGATACAGCGCCGGGACCGCGCAGTTGCCCTCGCTCACCTGACGCCACGAGCCGAAGCTGTGCCCGCCGGGGATGATCTCCTCGTCGTGGGGCTCGCCGCAATAGCGGCAGATCTTCTGGCGGTAGCCGTCGGAGTAGCAGGTCGGCGCCTGCAGCACGACCCATTCCGGCGCGCAGCTGCCGGATTCTTCCCATTCATACACCACAGCGCCGCAGACCGTGCACATCTCTATGCGCACTTTCCAATCCATGCAGTTGGCCGGCGCGCCGTTTACCCACTGCGTCTTGGTCGTGGGATGATCACACGCATACGCGCTCGCGCCGGGCAGCATGCCCAGCAGCATCATGATCGTCATCACGATCGCAAGGATCCTTCTCTTCGCCGTCATCTTCCTTCCTCCTTCGCTCCTGCCCATCGCCTCTCGGCGGCAGTGTTTTCTGCGATCTTATCTATCTAATAGAAGATATCCTCCGGGGCAAGGCCGCTTTGGCGCAAAAGCCCCATGAACAATTCGTCGATCTCGCCCTTTGCTTCGTAATAGCCGCCCGGGAAGGCGTTGTCTCCGTGGGCGGAGATCTCCGTCCCGTCCGCAAGGCGGATCTCCAGAGAGAAGCCGTAGCCGTCCTGCATGAAGGGGTTGCTGCCGGAAAAGCCGTTCCAGCCGATCAGGCCATGGCGTTCGGCGATCTCCTCCAGCTGCACGAGCAGCTCCTCCTGCGCCTGCAGGGTATACTGTTCCCAGCCGCAGTGCAGATCGTATCGCACCTGCACGCTCCCGTCCGCCGTCCGCTCGGCCTCGTAGGTGTAGATCTCGTAGGAGGACGAGCCGCGGCTGCTGTAGGAGAAAAAGGCGATCTGCGCCGCCTGCTCCGGCTGCCCGAGCGGCAGCTGCTGCGGCAGGAGCCAGAGTCCAAAGAGCGCCAGTGCAGCGCCCAGCATTCCGGCAAGCCTCGTCATCCTGCATCCTCCTCCGCTTCGTCGGCCTTCGCCCCGCAATGGGGACAATAGCGCATATACCCGGCGAGCACCGTCTCGCAGACGGGGCAGAGCCTGTGCCGCTTTTGATACTCCTCAAAGAGATTCTCCCGGGGCAGCCGGCCTCCGCACTCCGGGCAGAGGTATTTGTCCAGCCCGGCCACGGCGCCGCAATGTCTGCAGACCCTCGTCGCCTTCATGGCCTCCACGCCAAAGCCGAGCTTCTCGGGCGCTCCGCGCGCGCGCTTAGTCTTCTCCATCCGGTCCGTCCCTCCCTCCATAGCGCAGCCGCCCCGCGCAGCTCGGGCAGCGGATCTGCCCGGGAGGGGCCTTCGCCCCGCAGATGGGGCAAAACTGCGGCGTCTCCTCCCACGGGGAGCAGTCCACGCATTCCATCGTGTCCGCGTTGTACATCGCGTCCACCACCCATCTTCCGCAGCGGTGGCAGCGGTTGAAATGTTCCCGGCCCTCGCTCTCCCACGCCTCGCGAAGCTCCTGCTGTGCGCAGTCGGCGCGGCGCGGGCTCGTGGTGCAGGCGAGCACCCCGGAGGCCTCGCAGAAGAACTGATAGCGGTTCCCCTCCCGCTCCGGCCGGATCCTGTGCCTGGCGATCGATAGGACGGTGTCTCTCATGGCCATCCTCCTCCCGTCGAAAAAAACTTTCGCACCTTTTGTACAAACTCGTTTTTTCTGCTATAATACGGGGAAGAGCGGCGTCTGCCGCTTGTAAACTCCCTGTTACCAAGGCTAATATACCGTTAAATCGGCCCGTTTGTCCCCGTCAAGAACCCCCAAATTGATGGGAAACGGCGTATTTTTTGGTAATTGGAGGGCAAAAAACGCATTTTACCCCTATCAAGGAGGACGACCCGATGAAAAAACGACTGCTCCTGCTCCTCGCGGGCATTCTGCTGCTCCTCTCCCTTTCCGGCTGCTCCGAGGACACTCTCCTCTCCGCCGACGACCCCGTCACGCTGACGATGTGGCATGTCTACGGCGAGCAGGCCGACTCTCCCATGAACCGGCTCATCGCCCGGTTCAACTCCACCGTCGGTCAGGAAAAGGGGATCAACGTAACGGTCACCAACGTAACGAGCACCTCCAAGATCAACGCGCAGCTGCAGACGGCGCTCTCCGGCGCGCCCGGCTCGCCCGAGGCGCCCGATCTTTTCTCCGCCCACACCGCCACCGCAGCCTCTTTCGACCCGGCCGCTTTGCTGGACTGGCAGGACTATTTCAGCGAGGAAGAGCTGTCGCATTTCGTGCCCCAGTTCCTCGCAGACGGCATGCTCGGCGAGCAGCTGGCCGTGTTCCCCGTGTCCAAGTCCTCCTATGCGCTCTTTATCAACGGCTCGCAGTTTGCGCGCTTCTCGGCAGACACGGGCGTGACCTACGAAGACCTTGCCACCTGGGAGGGCTTCTTCGACGCCGCGGAGAAGTATTATGCATGGTCCGGCGGCAAGCCCATCTGCGCCTTTGACTATCTCATCCGCCACGTCGAGTTTGACATCATGTCGCAGACCGGCGGCATCGAATACACCGAGGACGGCTGGTATCATCTGGAAGACGAGGCCGTGCGCGCCTCGTGGATGAAGTTCGCCCTGCCCTTTGCCAAGGGGCACATCGCCGTTTCCGACGCCTACGCCAACACGCAGGTGATGACCGGCGAGACGCTCGCGGGCTTCGGCTCCACCGCCGCCGTGAACTACTACAACGACGTCGTCACCTATCCCGACAACACCTCCGAGCAGATGGCTCTGCAGGTGCTGCCCCTGCCGCGCACCGGCGAGGGCGAGCAGTATATGCCCGTGACGGGCGTGGGCCTGTGCGCGCGCAAGACCACCGAGCAGAAGGCCGAGGCCGCCGCCGTGTTCGTACGCTGGCTCACCGAGAGCAGCCGCAATCTGGATTTCGTCGTGGAGACGGGCTACATGCCCGTGCGCGTCGACGCCTTCGACGCCATGGACAGCTACGACTTCCCCTCCGAGGGCCACAAGAGCCTCTACACCGCCATCCGCGTCATGCTCGAGGGCTACACGCCCGTCGTCCGGCCGGATTTTGACGGCTTCTACGCCAAGGTCGAGGCGCTCTACGCCGGCCTGCGGGAGATGCAGCCCGACCTGCGCGCGCGCAGCGACGCCGGAGAAGACCCCCTCGCCCTCGCCGAGGAGACATGGGCCCTGCTCGCTTCCATTCAATAACCACCGAAAACGTTCCCCCGCTTTTCACCTCTATGAAAAAGGAGGCGCGCCGCCGTGCGCAACGCACCCTCTTTTCGCCAGTCGAAATGGACCATGAAGCGCAAGCTCTTCGGCTATATGCTGATCCTTGCCCTGCTTTTGGTCGTCGTGCTGCTCTCCGGGCTGTTTATGTTCGATCGCTTCGACGCGGAGAGCAAAAACACCTACGAGGCGCTCGACGTGCAGATGGAGGTCTTCAAAAGAGGCGTATCGACCCACCTTGAGCACCTTGCCGCCGAGTGCATCCGGCTCTCCGGCGAGGCCTCCTCCATCATCGAGGAGGAGCTCTCGCGCATGGGCCTTCCCTTCTCCTCGCTGACCGACGACGCCGAGGCCATCGCCGCGCTGCAGGAGGCGCTCATCGCTCCCCTCTCCCGGCGGCTCGTGCTGGGCAACTGCACGGGCGTGTTCGTGATGCTGGAAGCCACAGTCAATTCCTCTCTGGAGAACGCCGCCTCCTCCCGCACGGGGCTCTATCTGCAGCAGACCGGCTACGACAACTCCGACGAGAGCATCCTGCTCCTGCGCGGCCTCGCGGACACGGGCAAGGCCCACGGCCTGATGCCGCACCGCAAATGGCGGCTGGAATTCAGCACGGAGTTCATTCCGGATTATGAACAGCTCATCGCGCAGGCCGCCCTGCCGCTGGAGAGCTCCTATCGGCTCACGCAGGCCTTTCTCCTGCCCGGCACGTCCGACAGCGTCATGCTGCTGACCGTGCCCATCTTCGGCGGAAACGGCGCGCTCTACGGCCTTTGCGGCTATGAGATCAGCGCGAGCTATTTCGCCGCCTATCACGCCCAGCCCACCAAGCTCTCCCGGCTCACCTGCCTGCTCGCCCCCGTGGAGGGCAGCGCTCTTTTGGCCGACGGCGGCCTGAGCTGCGGCGATATGCACGGCTATCATTCCGCGCCGAGGGGCGCTTTGCAGATGCAGAGCAGCGCAAACTCCCTCACCCTCTTCTCCGGCGAGGAGGCCTCCTATATCGGGCTGAGCCTCCCCTTCCCCTTTCCGCCCGGAGAAGAAGAAGGATTCGTCCTCTGCGCGATGCTGCCCCTGCGCGATTACGAACGCGCCGTGCAGCGCGGCATTCTGCAAAACCTGATCCTGCTGGCGCTGTTCCTCTTCTTCGCCGCCAGCTGCTGCCTCTTCTTCAGCCGCCGCTTTCTCTCGCCCATCCTGCGCGCGCTGGAGCAGATCAAATCCGACGACCGCGAGGGAGCTCCCTCCCCTGCGGCCGAGATCGACGACCTGTTCGCCTTTTTGGCGCAGAAGGACCTGGAGCACGAGCGGCTCGTGCATGACCTGCGCCGGGAAACGCAGGCCGTGGCCGAGGAAAAGGAGCGGCTGCTGAGCGAATTCGAGAGCGCGCAGAGCAAATATGCCAGCGCGCAGGTCGAGCTCTCCCGCCTCGCCTATTCGCGCACGCAGGAGATCGACCCGGAGGATTACAGCCATTTCCTCTCCGGCATCGAGACCCTCACCCCGGCCGAGCGCCGGGTCTACCGGTATTATCTGGAAGGGAAGACGGTCAAGGAGATCATCGAGATCGCGCAGATCAAAGAGAGCACGCTGCGCTATCACAACCGCAACATCTACGCAAAGCTCGGGGTCAATTCGCTCAAGCAGCTGCTGCGCTACGCCGCGCTGATGCAGCAGGAAAGCGACCCCGCCTAAGCACCAAGGCCGCCGGAGAAGCCCTCCGGCGGCCTTATCTTTTCCCGGGGCGCGCATGCGCACATATGGGCCATTGACTCTCCGGCGGCGCTCTGCTAAGATGATAGGGAAAACAACACGCGGGAGAGCATACAAATGCAGAACAAAAACGGTTCCATGGCCTATTTCTTCTTCCTGATGTTCATCTTCAACATGGCGGCCAATTTCGTCCATCCCGTCACGCCCACGATCATCGTCAACCTGCAGCTCAACGACTATATGTTCGGCCTGGCGCTGGCGGCGATGATGCTGTGCAACTTCCTCTTCTCTCCCCTTTGGGGAAAGATGGCCGGCTATCTCTCCAGCCGCAAGGTCTCGCTCATCTGCGGCTTCGGCTATGCGCTGGGCCAGGTCTTCTTCGGCCTCGCGCAGACACAGCCGCAGTTTCTGCTCGCGCGCATGTTTGCGGGCGTGTTCTGCGGCGGCGCCTATGTCTCCTTCACGACCTACACCGTCAACCGCTCCTCCGTGCGCAGCCGCGGCGCAAACCTCGCCGTCCATGCGACCGTCACGGCCGTCTCCTCCTCCTTCGGCTATTTCGTCGGCGGGATGATCGGCGAATGGAACGTGTACGCCTCGGTGTGGCTGCAGGTGGCCACGCTCCTTGTCACCTCCGTGCTGATCTACTTCGGCTGCGCCGACGACAAGCAGCAGGACATCCGCCGGCTCTCCGGCAAAGAGCTCGCGCGCGAATGCAACCCCTTCGCCGCCATCGCGCAGTGCCGCCGCTTCATGACCAAGCTGCTCGCCCTCGTCTTCCTCTCCTATGGCCTTGCCAATCTGGGCTACATCGCCTTTGAGCAGTGCTTCAACTATTACCTGCGCGACCAGTTCGGCCTCTCCTCGGGCTATAACGGCGTGATCAAGGCCGCGCTGGGCGTGATCTCCCTCGTCGCCAACGGCACGCTCTGCCTGTGGATCCTGCGCCGCGGGAACACCTCTCCCTACATCGCCGGCGTGATGAGCATGTGTACCCTTGCCATGCTCGGCGTCGTCGCCTTTGATTCCATGGCCCCCTTCATCGCGGTCAACGTCATCTTCTTCGCGTTCTATTTCATTTCCCTCCCCCTCGCGCAAAACCGCGTGGCCGAGCTCGGCCAGGGGCAGGACAGCAACCTCGTCATGGCCTCGTTCAACGCCATCAAATCCTTCGGCAGCATCTTCGGCTCGGCGCTGGCCGGGTTCATCTACGAGATCAACGCCAAACTGCCCTTCGCGTTCGGCTTCCTCGCCTTTGCAGCGGCCACGGGCCTGATGCTCCTGTTCTGCAAGGAGGAAAAAAAGGCCGGCCTTTGAGGCGCGCCGCCCCAAAAATAAACGGCGCCCCCGCAGCCCTTTCCACAAGGCCGCGGGGGCGTTTTTTCGTTTCTTCGCTCAGAAGGGGAAGAGCTCCCCGAGCAGCTGCGCGTCCGGCCGCCTTCCGTATTCGCAGATCTGGAACGCCTCGGCATAGCGCACGCGCGCGCCCTTCTCCTCGCCGTAGCGCTCGACGAGCTCTTTGCGGAAACGCGCCGCCGTGCGCGCAAAACGCACGGCATAGCCCCGACCCGCCGCGAGGATCTGCTCGTCGGTGGTGTCGGCGGTGATCTCCATGCCCTTGAGCCATTCGAAACGCTCCGCCTCGCCCTCGGGCACGTCCGTATGCCCGCTGTTGTAGGGCAGCCATTCGTACACCTGGCTCACGTTCAGATGCGCGATCTGCAGCTTCACGTCGATCTCCCCGTCCATCTCCAGCACCACGTCCGGCTCGAACGGAGGAAATTTGAACGCATCCTCGTAATACATGATCACGGGCATTTTGCGCATGGCGGGCGTCTCCGGGCAGACATGCGGCACCGTGAGCAGATAGGAGGCGTCCTGCACCAGCAGCCCGGCGGCGCGATGGTCCGGGTGATAGTCGTTGAGCCGGTGCGAGACGATCACGTCCGGGCTGAACTCGCGGATATAGCGGATGAGCCGCTCGCGCGTAGGCAGGTCGGCCGTGAGCGCGCCGTCGCGCAGGTCCCAAACGTCGTAGCGGATGCCCAGCAGCTGCGCCACCGCCGCCGATTCCTGCGCCCTGCGCGCGATGGTCTCCTCCGGCGTCATGATGTGATGCCCGCCGCTTCCGTCCGTCAGGCTCAGAAAGCGCGCTTCATACCCGCAGCGGACGTATTTTTTGGCAAGGCCGCCGCAGCGAAATTCGTTGTCGTCCTGATGTGCGCCGATGGCCAGCAGTTTCATACCCTAAAGCACCTCCGCAGTTTTCTTTTCCTTTGCTTAACATAGTACAATATCCCGCGGCGCGTGTCAATGCGCCCGCACAAAGCCGCGCTGCGCAAAACTTTTACCGGCTTTGACACAGAATCTTCCCGGCCGCCTTGTTGACAAAGAGCGCCGCCATGCTCTACAATGCAGATGTGCTTTTGCATGACTGACGGATTTCGCGGAGCCACCGCGGGGAAGTGCAAAAGAGTTTTATGCCGACCGTCTGGGCAATTCAGTTTTTTCCGTAAAAAGAGCTGGATTGCCCTTTTTGTTTTTTCTGATTCAACGCGCGCGCCGCGCGTTATCAAGTAACATAGGGCAATACCGCGACACACAGGGAGGTATGCTGTTATGGAACATATCAATTGGACCGGCTTTGTGCCCGGCGCTTGGAAGGACGAGATCAACGTCCGCGATTTCATCCAGACCAACTATAAAGAATATACCGGCGACGCGGGCTTCCTCGCCGGCCCCACGGAGCGCACCCGCAGCCTGATGAAAAAAGTGGAGTCTCTCTTTGCGCTCGAGAGGCAGTACGGCGGCGTGCTCGACATCGACACCGCCACCTCTTCCCTCGTCACCGGCGCTTCCGCCGGCTATATCGACAAGCCCAACGAGATCATCGTCGGTCTGCAGACCAACCGCCCGCTCAAGAGGGGCGTGAACCCCTTCGGCGGCATGCGCATGGTCAAGCAGGCCTGCGAAGCCTACGGCTATAAGCTCTCCGAGCATGTGGAACAGGAGTTCCGCTATCGCACCACCCATAACGACGGCGTGTTCCGCGCTTACACCGACGAGATGCGCCTCGCGCGGCGCAGCCATGTCATCACGGGCCTGCCGGACGCCTACGGCCGCGGCCGCATCATCGGCGATTATCGCCGCGTGGCGCTCTACGGCGTGGACAAGCTCATCGAGGAGAAGAAAAAGGACAAGGCCGCGCTGGCCGTCGGCGCCTTCGACACCGAGACCATCCGCCTCAACGAGGAGCTCTTCCAGCAGATCAACTTCCTGGGCTATCTCAAGGACATCGCCCAGAAATACGGCTATGACATCTCCCAGCCCGCAGGCAGCGCCCGCGAGGCCGTCCAGTGGACCTACTTCGCCTATCTCGCCGCCATCAAGGAGCAGAACGGCGCAGCCATGTCCCTCGGCCGCGTGAGCACCTTCTTCGATATCTATATCGAGCGCGACATGGCCATGGGCATTCTGACCGAAGAGGGCGCGCAGGAGCTGCTGGACGATTTCGTCATCAAGCTGCGCATGGCGCGCCATCTGCGCACGCCCGAATACAACGAGCTCTTCGGCGGCGATCCGATGTGGATCACCGAAGCCGTGGGCGGCATGGGCGAGGATGGCCGCACTCTGGTCTCCAAATGCTCCTACCGCATGCTCAACACCCTCTACACCCTCGGCTCCTCTCCCGAGCCGAACCTGACGGTGCTCTGGTCCAAGGACCTGCCCGAGCCGTTCAAGAAATTCTGCGCGAAGGTCTCCGCCGACACGGACTCCATCCAGTATGAGAGCGACGACCTCATGCGCCCCATCTACGGCGACGACTATGCCATCGCCTGCTGCGTCAGCGCCATGAAAGTCGGCAAGCAGATGCAGTTCTTCGGCGCAAGGTGCAACCTTGCCAAGCTCCTGCTCATCGCCATCAACGGCGGCTACGATACCACGAGCAATATCCACATCGGCCCGCAGATGCCTGTCATGGACGCGGAAAAGCTCGATTTCGACGCGGTCATGGAGCGCTTCCAAACCTATATCGAATGGCTCAGCCACCTCTACGTCAACACGATGAACATCATCCACTATATGCACGACAAGTACGCCTACGAGAAGACGCAGATGGCCCTGCACGACACCGACGTGCACCGCTTCATGGCCTTCGGCATCGCCGGCCTGTCCGTCGTGGCCGATTCCCTATCCGCCATCAAGTTCGCCTCCGTCCGTCCCGTCAAGGATGAAAACGGCTTCGTGACCGACTTTGTCACCGAGGGCGATTTCCCCAAATACGGCAACGACGACGACCGCGTGGATCTGATCGCCAAGGACATGGCGCACCGCGTCATCACCGAGCTGCGCAAAACGCCCACCTATCGCGGCGCGGAGCACACCCTTTCCGTGCTCACCATCACCTCCAACGTGGCCTACGGCAAGCATACCGGCAACACCCCGGACGGCCGCAGGGCGGGCATGCCCTTCGCCCCGGGCGCGAACCCCATGCACAACCGCGAGGAGAACGGCGCGCTGGCCTCGCTCAATTCCGTGGCCAAGCTCTCCTATGACGACTGCCGCGACGGCATCTCCAACACCTTCTCCATCACGCCCGAAGCCCTCGGCCGCACGCAGGAGGAGCGTGTGAACAACCTCGTGGCCATCCTCGACGGCTATTTCGCCCAGGATGCGCACCACATCAACGTGAACGTGATGAACCGCGAGACGCTCATGAAGGCCTACGAAAACCCGGACGCCTACCCGAACCTGACCATCCGCGTCTCCGGCTATGCGGTCAACTTCGCCAAGCTCTCCCGCGAGCAGCAGCGCGAGGTCATCTCCCGCACCTTCCATGAGGCAGTCTGATGAACGGGCGCGTACATTCCTTTCAAAGTCTGGGCACGCTCGACGGCCCCGGCGTGCGCTTTGTCGTCTTCCTGCAGGGGTGCAATCTGCGCTGCGGCTGCTGCCATAACCCGGACACATGGTCCTTGGAAGGCGGCAGCGAGTATGCGCCGCAGGAAGTGCTCGGCCGCATCCTGCGCCTGCGCTCCTATTACAAAAACGGCGGTGTCACCGTCTCCGGCGGCGAACCGCTCCTCCAGAGCGAATTCGTGCGCGAGCTGTTCGCCCTCTGCCGGCAGGAAGGCCTGCACACCTGTCTGGACACCTCCGGCAGCGTGCTGAGCGGGGCCGCTCTCTGCGTGCTGGACGTGACCGACCGCGTGCTGCTGGATATCAAGTACACCTGCGAGGAACAGTACCGGCAGTATGTCGGCTGCTCCCTGCAGGCGCCCATGCAGTTTCTCAGGGAGCTGGACCAACGGCACATCCCGACCACGCTCCGGCAGGTCGTCATCCCCGGCCTCACCGACGGCGAGGAAAACCTCCTGCGCCTGAAGGCCATCGCGGCGGAGCACGCCTGCGTGGACGGCATCGAGCTGCTCCCGTTCAAGAAGATCTGCCGGACGAAATACGACGCCATGGGCATTCCCTTCCCCTTTGCGGACCGGCCCACGCCCGACAAGGAGACTATGGCGCGCCTGAACGCGCTACTCTCCCGCCCCTGAAAAACTTCACCCCTCCGCCTTGTCCCGGGTATCCGTAAAAGAGTTAAACCGACCTATGGTTACGATCATAGGTCGGTTTTTTGCAATATGTACCGGTTTCGGAAAGGCTCCCTTGTGTAAAGGGAGCTGTCAGCGAAGCTGACGGAGGGATCGACAACCCCTCCGCCCCTGCGGGGCACCTCCCCTTACACAGGGGAGGCTTTGGCGCGGCGCATCAATTGAGCCTATTCAAGTTTATCGACCGGTTTTCTGATATTCTATCACACAAAATCCACCTTTACAGTACCGGGGACATCGTCTCGCCGTCCCCGGTACTGTTTTATCTCGCCCTGTCATTTTGCGGAGGGGTTTTCTATTGCCTTTTGCGCGGTTTTCGGGTATCCTACATAAAGGTATATAAACGCATCCGAAGGAGGCTGTTTTCCATATGCATTCCATTCCCAAGCCCGAATTCCCGCGCCCGGAGCGCGAACGCAAACACTGGCTGAACCTTAACGGCGAATGGCAGTTCGCCCTCTTTGCCGAAGGCAGCGAGGCCGCCGAGCAGGCCTTCGCCGCCGCGCGCGATTCTTACGACAGAACGATCACCGTGCCCTTTTCGTGGGTCAGTCCGCTCTCCGGCGTAGCGGAAAACGCAGCCGGCATCGGCTGGTACAAAAAGAGCGTGACCTTCGCCGCGCCCGAGAGGCTCTTCCTCTGCTTCGGCGCGGTGGACTATCTCGCCGACGTTTATATCAACGGCACTCACGCCTGCACCCATCAGGGCGGCTATTCCTATTTTGAATGCGAAGTCACCTCCCTCTGGCAGGAAGGCGAGAATACCATCGAGCTGCGCGCCGAGGACTACCGCCGCGAAACGCAGCTCTACGGCAAGCAGGGCTACGGCGAGATCCAGGGCATCTGGCAGACCGTCTGGCTCGAAAACCGCCCCGCCGCCTACATCAAGGACTGGCGCGTGAATACGAAGATCAACGGCGAGATCTCCTTCGCCGTCGAGGCCGACGCGCCCGACGGAGCGCTCGTCTCCGCCTGTTTTGACGGCTGCGAATGGACCGGCGAAGTCAAGGGCGGCCATGCCGAGATCGCCTTCACCCTCGTGCAGCCCCGCCTCTGGTCTCCGGACGAGCCCAACCTCTACGAGGGCTGTCTGAAAATGGGCTCCGACGAAGTTTCCACCTATTTCGGCGTGCGCGAGATCTCCGCCGCCAACGTGGACGGCCGCGGCTATAAATGGATCCTGCTCAACGGCAAGCCCGTCTATCTGCACGGCACGCTCGACCAGGCGTTCCATCCGCAGGGCCATTTCACGTATCCCACCGATCAGGACATGTACAACGAGGCATGGCGTCTCAAGAGGCTCGGCCTGAACATGGTGCGCATCCACATCAAGCCGGAAGAGCCGCGCAAGCTCTATTGGATGGACAAGCTGGGCCTGCTGGTCATGGAAGACATCCCCTGCTTCTGGGGCGCGCCCGTGGAAGAGGCCAAAGCCGCCTACGAAAACGAGCTGCCCGAGATCATGGCGCGCGACATCAACCACCCCTCCACCTTCGCTTGGGTCGTCTTCAACGAAAGCTGGGGCCTTCTGCATAAGAACGGCGAAGAAAAGGTCTATCTGCCCGAAACGCAGGAATGGGTGCGCGCGATGTACCGCCGCGCCAAGCAGATCGACCCCTCCCGCATCGTGGAGGACAATTCCCCCTGCCGCTATGACCACGTCGAGACCGACCTGAACACCTGGCATTTCTACCTCAACAGCTACGAGGTCGTGCGCGACCACATCCGCAGCGTAGTCGAGAACACCTATCCCGGCTCCGAATTCAACTATATCGGCGGCAACAAGCAGACCGACGCGCCCCTGATGAACAGCGAATGCGGCATGGTCTGGGGCGTGGACGAATCCGCCGGCGACAGCGACCTTGCATGGCAGTATCACTATATGCTCAACGAATACCGCCTGCATGAGAAGATCTGCGGCTTCGTGTTCACCGAATTCCACGACGTCGTGAACGAATTCAACGGCTACTATCGCATCGACGATCTGGACAAGGATTTCGGCTATCAGGATCTCTGCCGCGGCATGAGCCTGCGCGACCTGCACACCGCCGATTTCCTCGCGCTGGACTGCCCGCCCATGCAGACCGCGGCCCCCGGCGCAGCCGTCTGCGTGCCCATGGTGCTCTCCTCCTTCTCGGACAACCTGCACAGCCAGACCTGCACTGTGGAATGGGAGCTCTGGCACGAGGGCCTCTGCGGCCGCGTGACCGATTCCATGGGCACGATCAAACTGCCCGCCTTCGGCTACGGCGCGACGCCCGTCGGCAGCCTGAGCGTGACCATGCCCCGCGAAAACGCCGCCGCCGTGCTCTCGCTCTATCTCAAGGACGAGCAGGGCAATGTCGTCACGCGCAATTTCACCTGCTTTGACGTGCAGGCCGCCCTGCCCGCCAATATGATCGAAGTCCCCGTGTGCGAAGGCGAGGCCAAGGGCTTCAGCCCGGTCTGGAACGCCCTGATCGACGATAAAAAATGCCTCGGCGGCGAGGGCGAGATCTCTTATACCGTCGCTCTGCCCGCAGTCGGGCTCCTGCGCGATATCACCGTGCATTTCGAGGCCGGCTCCAAGCGCGTGCTCAAAAAGGACAGAAACGACATCGGCGACCCGCAGCAGGACCTCGGCTTCATGCGCGGCTATCTGGTCGACCGCGGCGCGTTCCAGAATTCCTACTGGATGACCGACGAATCCCGCTTCCCGAGCGTGGTCGAGCTGCTCGTCAACGGCGAATCCGTGCAGACCTTCACCCTCGAAAACGACTGGGCGGACGCCCGCGGCATGCTCTCCTGGCATCGTCAGCCCAACCACCGCCGGCTGGACGAGGCCGGCTCCTTCGGCGAGGCCAAGCACGTCGCCGTCCCCAGCCGCCTGCTGCCCGCCATCGCCAAAGAGGGCAAGATGACCCTCACCTTCCGCGTGCACGGAAACGGCGGCCTCGCGCTCTACGGGCGCAACTGCGGCCGCTATCCGCACGGCCTGCTCGTTGAGCTCCATTAAAAGAATATCCATGCCCGCCCGGCCTCTCCCGGACGGGCATGCCCATTTATTCAAAAAAGAAAGAAGGAAACGCATGGAAAACAAACGCAGATCCATCTCCTCGGACGTCATCACCCGCGCCTATCTCGACAGCCTGCTCGTCGAAATGCGCCATCTCGACGCCGTGCTCCCCTCCACCGAATTCACCCTCTACGGCAAGACCTTCCGCACCCCGGTCATGACCGCCGCACTTTCCCATCTGCATCAGACCGCCCCGGAGGGCATGGTCAAGATGGCGCAGGGGGCCTTCGATGCGGGCGCGGTCTGCTTC
This sequence comes from Eubacteriales bacterium, assembly GCA_030528845.1. The sequence continues at coordinate 5,857 of JAUMYC010000003.1, read as the reverse complement.
TCCGGCATGGGCCCGAAGGCCGAGCTCGAGGCCATGCTCGCCACCGGCGCGTCCGTCGTCAAGATCATCAAGCCCTATGCCGACCGCGAAATGCTGCTGAGCAAGATCCGCCATGCGGAAGAAAAGGGCTGCCTCGCCGTGGGCATCGATATCGACCACGCCTTCCATCGCGGCGGCTACGACGAGATCGAAGGCGACAAAATGTACCCCATGAGCACGGAAGAGCTGGCCCGGTTCGTGCGCAGCACCTCCCTCCCTTTCGTCATCAAGGGCGTGCACAGCCGCACCGATGCGAAAAAATGCCTCGATTCCGGCGTGCGCGGCATGGTCGTTTCCCATCACAACGGCCGCATCAACTCCTGTGTGCCGCCGCTGCAGCTGCTGCCCGAGATCTTAGAAGAAACGCAGGGCAAAGTCCCGCTGTTTGTCGACTGCAGCCTGCAGACCGGCCTCGACATCTTCAAATGCCTCACCCTCGGCGCGACAGCCTGCTGCGTGGGCCGCCCGCTCATGCCCGCCATCAAGGAGCAGGGCGCGGCCGGCGCGCAGAAGGTGCTCGAGGAGATCACGGCCGACCTCGCCTATACCATGGCCATGACCGCCTCGCCCGACCTGCTCCACATCGACAAGACGACCGTGCGCCCGAGCGTGCACACATGGCAATAAGGAGGAAATATAAAATGAGACTTGGCGGCGGCACCTGCAACCCGCATTCCAACCCTTCCGAATGGCTCTCTCAGGTCAAGGAGCTCGGCTACAGCGCGGTCATTTTCCCGCTGAGCAGCGCCTCTCCCAAAGAAAAAATCGACGAATACCTCTCCTGCATCCGCGACGCGGGCCTGCTCATCGGCGAAGTCGGCGTCTGGAAAAACGTGATGTCCCCCAACGCCTACGAACGGCAGCAGGCGCTCGATTTCGCCAAGCGCCAGCTGGAGCTGGCCGAATATGTGGGCGCGCGCTGCTGCGTGAACATCGCCGGCTCCACCGGCTCCCGCTGGGACGGCTACGACCCCTGTCAGGGCACGCAGGAGTATTACGACCGCGTGGTCGAGACCACGCAGGCCATCATCGATTCCGTGCAGCCCGAGCACACCGCCTATTCCCTCGAGCCCATGCCGTGGATGGCCCCGGAATCGCCCGAGCAGTATCTGCAGCTCATCCGCGATATCGACCGCACGGGCTTCAAGGCGCATCTGGACTACTGCAATATGATCAACTCCCTCGAGCGCTACCGCGCTTCCTCCGCCTTCATCGACCATTGCTTCGACGTCCTCGGCGAGCATATCGTCTCCATCCACGCCAAGGACGCCTATCTCATCGACAGCAAGCTGCCCCTCTCCATCACCGAGATCCAGCCCGGCGAGGGCAGCGTCGATCTCGGGCTCGTGATGAAGCGCGCGCATGCCCTCGGCGAGGATACCCCCGTCTTCATCGAACATCTGCCCAACCACGATACCTATCTCGCCGCCGCCCGCACCATGCGCGCCCTCGCGCAAGAGGCCGGCGTGCCTGTGAAGTAAGGGTTGTGGCGTAAGTAAAGGACGCGGCGGGGGCTGCTCGCCCCCCGCACCCCTCGGCAAAGGGATATCATCCCTTTGCAATCCCATATGTAGGGGGGCAAAATTCTTCCGACAAAGAGAAAAGCCCGGCAAAGGCTAACGCCGCCTTGGGCCGGGCTGCATAGGTTTACGTTTATAAGTACAAACAAGAGTCAGGCTGCTCAGCCTGACTCTCTTGTTTTTTCATGTTGTGAATATCTGCTCCAAATAAGGGATTCTAAAGGGGCAATGCCCCTTTAGCGGGGTTATAGGGGCAGCACCCCTTGAGAATCCCATCTATGGTGATAGAACTTCTGTTGTCGAGGAGGCATATCCGGCAGGATTTTATTCCCCTATATGGGTTTGCAAAGGGATGATATCCCTTTGCCGAGGGGCCCGGGGGCGAGCAGCCCCCGCGTTCCCCGTCCCCCCTGCCGCTCAGTACTTCTCGCCCTTCCAGACGCAGCCGTCCTGATCGATGTGGTACGTTTCGCCGTCGAAACAAGCGACTCCCTCGAACATGCTGGGCGTGACATAGGCCTCGACCGCATATTCCACCGCCTCATCTCCCAGCAGCGCCGCCGCATCCGCGCAGAACGCGCCGTTTTTGCAGGCATAGGCATGCTGCCGGTAATACAGCTTGCGCAGCGCCCATTTCACCCCGTCATCCGCGGGCAGCGGGTGCTCCTCGCCCTTTTGGGTGAACACGAGATAGCCCCACATCTCCGGCATGTGCGCGTCGATCACGCCCGTGGGCGCCCAGAGCCAGTTGTGCTCGGGCAGAGGCGCGCCCGTGGCGGGGTCTTTGCGCTTGACATACGCGCCGCCGACGATATCCACTTCGTATTCCACGCGCGAAAAATCCATGCGCCAGACCTCGCCGACCTCCGGCGCAAAGCGCTCCGGATAGCAGCTGTCCCTGCCGCATTCACGCAGCGAAAACCACGGGAGCTTGAGCTCCAGCGACCAATAGCGGTTGTCCGCGCCGGGGTCGTTGAGCTTGCCTTCGATGTACACGGCGCTCTCCAGCCCCTGCACGTCCCAGCCGATGATGCGCCGCACGCAGTCTCTCTGCGGGCGCTCCATCAAAAGATCCCACACCGTGTTCAGCGCGTTCATTTCGATCTCAAAATAGCGGTGCGAGCTGTCCTGCGGCGCAAGGAAGACCTCAAAATCGTTGTCGATGTAGATCAGCTCGTCGCGGTGCTGCACCGTCGCCCAGATGGTGTCGTCCCAAAGCTGCGCGCCCACATAGAGCGCCTCTTCGTCCCAGAGCACCTTCACGCGCGTCCGCTTCCACGGCCGGGGCAGGCTGTCGCCCTCGATATCATGAAAATCCTCGATCCATTCCCCCGCCTGCCAGAAGGGCTTGTCCAGCCTTCCGTCCAGCGCGCCGGGCTTGCCCTGCGCGCGGAACGCGCGATACACCGGCGGGCAACAGGGGATGATCGGCTCTTTAACTCTTGCATTTCCCTTCATCTTCGCTCACGCGTCCTTGTCGATGATGGGCGTCACCGGCACGACCTTGGGCTCCTCGCCCTGCCGCGCGCTGGCATAGCTGAAGCCCTGATGGTTCGCCGCGCCGCCGTATTCGCCCTTCGCGTTCAGGCAGACCAGCGCGATGCAGTCCGGCTTGCCGCCGTGGCGGATGATGGCCTCGTGCGCGCTCTTGACGACTTCTTCCGCCGCCTTCTGCGGGTGCACGCCCTGCCGCATCAGCTCCACCGCGCGGAACGAGCAGCAGGTGCGCATGATGTCCTCGCCAAGGCCCGTCGCCGCAGCGCCGCCCACGCCGGTCTCCACATAAAAGCCGGAGCCGATGATGGGCGAATCGCCCACCCTGCCGGGCACCTTCATGCTCGCGCCGGAAGTGGACGTGGCCACGACCATATCGCCGTTTTCGTCCAGCGCCACCTGACCGATGGTATCGTGCCCCTTGCCGATCTTCTCTTCCCAGATCCTGATCGCCTCGGGCGTGACCATGTATTCCACCGGCACTTCCTCAAAGCCGCATTTGCGCGCGAACTGCTCGGCGCCCTCGCCCACGAGGATGGAATGGATCGTCTTTTCCATCACGGCGCGCGCGATGGACACGGGATGCTCAAAGCCGCGCACGCCGGCCACCACGCCCATCTTGAGCGTCGTGCCGTCCATCACGGCCGCGTCCAGCTCCAATTCGCCGTTCGCATTCAAATAACCGCCGCGCCCGACCGATTCCACCGTCGGGTCGGTCTCCACCAGATGGATGCCCGCTTCCACGGCGTCCACGGCCTTGCCGCCCTTTTCAAGGATCTCCTGCGCCTTGCTCACCGCCTGCAGGGCAAACTGCCACGTCGCAACTGTAGACCACATATCCAAAGCCCTCCTAAAAAAGGTATTTTTCGTGCCTTCATTATACCAAGCGCCGCCCATTCCTTCAAGATGTCCGCCCGCTCTCAGAGCCGCGCGCGCAAAAAAAGAGGCCCGTTCTCCCGCGCAGCCGCGCGCGTTTACCGCAAATACACTTGTATTCCGCTCCCCGAAGTTTTATAATGATAGGGAGTAACGCTGCCCCGCGCGGGCAGAGAAATGGAGACGATCGACTATGGCAATGAATCTGAAAATGACCGGCGTTGCCGGCTTTATCGAGCAGCGCGAACTGGACAATATGTCCGCGATGATGAACACCGTGAACGAAGTGCTGGTCTCCCGCACGGGCGCCGGCAACGATTTCCTCGGCTGGCTGGACCTGCCCGTCAACTATGACAAGGAAGAGTTCGCCCGCATCCAGGCCGCCGCCAGGAAGATCCAGAGCGACAGCGCCGTGCTCGTCGTCATCGGCATCGGCGGCTCCTATCTGGGCGCCCGCGCCGCCATCGAATTCGTCAAGGGCCAGATGTACAACGGCATCCGCGAAGAGAACATCCCCGAGATCTACTTCGTCGGCTCCAACATCTCCTCTTCCTACCTCAACGACGTCGTGAAGATCATCGGCGAGCGCGATTTCTCCGTCAACATCATCTCCAAATCCGGCACCACCACCGAGCCGGCCATCGCCTTCCGCATCTTCAAGAAGCTGCTGGAAGAAAAGTATGGCAAGGAAGGCGCCAAGGGCCGCATCTACGCCACCACCGACAAGGCGCGCGGAGCCCTCAAGGCCCTCGCCACCGCCGAAGGCTATGAATCCTTCATCGTTCCGGACGACGTCGGCGGCCGCTTCTCCGTGCTGACCGCCGTGGGCCTGCTGCCCATCGCCGCCGCCGGCATCGATATCGAAGCCATGATGAAGGGCGCGCAGGACGCCCGCGAAGTCTGCATCGGCGGCGATATGTCCACCAACCCCGCCTTCCGGTATGCCGCGCTGCGCAATATCCTCTATCGCAAGGGCAAGAACACCGAGATCCTCGTCAACTATGAGCCGGCCCTCACCATGATGGGCGAATGGTTCAAGCAGCTCTACGCCGAGTCCGAAGGCAAGGATCAGAAGGGCATCTTCCCCACCGCCGCCAACTTCTCCACCGACCTGCACTCCATCGGCCAGTTCATTCAGGACGGCACCCGCAACCTCTTCGAGACCGTGCTGTGGGTCAACGAGCCCCGCACCGAGGCCTACATCGAGGAAGCGGCCGAGGACATCGACGGCCTGAACTACCTCGCCGGCAAGACCGTGCAGTTCGTCAACTCCAAGGCCTATCAGGGCACTCTCATGGCCCATATGGACGGCGGCACCCCCAACATCATCATCGAGATCGATTCCGCCGATGCATGGCATTTCGGCTATCTGGTCTATTTCTTCGAGAAGGCCTGCGGCCTGTCCGGCTATCTGCTGGGCGTCAATCCCTTTGACCAGCCCGGCGTCGAAGCCTACAAGAAAAACATGTTCGCCCTGCTGGGCAAGCCCGGCTTTGAAGAGCGCCGCAAGGAGCTCGAAGCCCGCCTGTAATCATACGCGCAAAAATGTCGGTTCTCCGCTCCGGAGGGCCGACATTCTTCGTTCCGCTGTCCGCCTTGTAGGGGCGACCCTTGCGGTCGCCCGGCATTTCCGGGCATCATGATGCAATACGGGCGGGCGCAAGGCCGCCCCTACCCACCGCTGCCCACTCCGTAGGGGCGACCCTTGCGGTCGCCCGCCCAAACAAGATCCCGCAAAAGGAGGCCCTTTCATGATCCTCAAAACCAAATTCGATCTCGCCACCGCCGAAGACGCGCACCTGAACACCATCAAGGCCGGCCCGGTCATCCCGGCCGACCTCAACGCCCCCTTTGAACACGCATGGGGCTATCTGGACAAGCCCGGTGAAATGGAATACCACAAGCACGACAAGGAGGAGATCTAGTTC
>JAUMYC010000056.1 GCA_030528845.1 Eubacteriales bacterium | reverse complement strand
CTGTTGCCCCCACCGTGGCTCCGACCGTCGCCCCGACCCAGGCTCCTGCCGAACCTGATGTCCCGAAGACCGGCGATACCCGCATGGCTACCACCGTCGTCATCGGCATCATGATGGCTGCTGCTGTGGTTCTCTTCTCCCGCCGCTTTGTGCGCAATCACTAATTGAAGAATAACTGATATACGTACCAAAGCGTCCCAGGAGCGGCTCCGGCCGCTCCTGGGATATTCCTTTCAAAAGTACACCCCCACGACAGGAGGAAACGGCAATGGCCAAGAGGAATGCTCGCGCCAGACGTAAAAAGAGGATGATGAGACGGATCCAAAGGACAGTCGATCTCCTTATGATCGCTGTTCTCCTCTGGGGCTGCGCGTATCTGACGTACGATTATCTGACGACAAGAGGCCTGAACAACACGACCAACGCTGTGCGCGAGAGCTATTACAGCGCGCTTGCGCAGGGCAGCGAGACGAACGCAGAAGCGCCTGCCGACCCGATGAACGGGACGGCGCAGGTGAATGAGAGCGACCTCGTCGTGGAAGACGACGGGCTGTTCTCGATGGATGAGCTGCTTGCGAGCGAAAGCAAGCAAAACGACGCGACCGTAAACAACACGAACAAAGAGAATATCACCGTGGTTGGCGAGAGCCTGATGCAGGAGCAGTTTGCAAAGCTCTATGAGCAGAACCCCGATCTTGTGGGCTGGCTGAAGGTCAACGACGATGTGGAATATCCCATGGTGTGGCGCGATAATCAGTTCTACATGGATCATGATTATAACGGCCGCTATAACGCGGGCGGATGGATCTTCCTGGACGAGCGCAACGCGACCGACATGAGCGACGACAGCCTGCTCATCTACGGCCACAACATGAAGTACGGCGAGATGTTCGGCGAGCTGGACGAGTATCTGAACAAGGATCACCTGCGCGCGAACCCGATCGTCGAGATCCAGCCGATCTGGAGCAAGGAAAAGCGCGAATATGTGGTTTTTGCGCTGGTGGATGCTTCGATGAACCCGGATCACTCCACGTACATCAAGATCACCGAGTTCAATTTTGACACGGATGAAGCGATGAACGAGTATATCCGGATGCTTCAGGAGGCGTCTGTGTACGATATCCCGATCGACACGCAGGCGGGCGACCAGCTCATTTTGCTGGTGACCTGCAGCTACGAAGTGCCCAACGGCCGGCTGATCCTGTGCGCGAGGCAGCTGCGCGAGGACGAATCCGCGGACGAGATCCGCGCGATGTTCTCCGGCAAGTAAAAAAGAAAACGCCCCGAGGAGCGAGATGCTCTTCGGGGCGTTTTTTGCGTTCAGCGGGAGAATTCCTTTTCGGCGACGTATTGCAGGAAGGTGTCGAGCGCACGGGAGATCCACTTGCTGCGGTGATAGATGAGCTGCTGCCAGATGTCGACGGTCATGTCGCGCACGTCGAGGTGGTACAGGTCGCCGGAGTCGACCTTCGCGCGCGTGACGAAATCCGGCAGGAAGGAGATGGCGTCGCCCTGCGCGACGAGGTTGGTGATGATATCGGTGCGGCTGATCTCCAGCACGGGCTGCAGCTCCAGAGAGAGGCGCGCGAGCGCGTTGTCGAGCGACTTGCGATAGCCCATGCCCTTTTCCGTGAGGATGAACGGCTCGGCGAGCAGGTCCCGAATGGTGAGGCCGGCCCTGCCGCGCAGGGGAGAGCGCCGACCGGCCACGAAATGCACGGGCATGGGCGCTTCCTTGGCGATGATGTAATCCTTGTGGTACACATGGCTGTCGAGGGTGAGCATTGCGTCAGCCTCGTTGTGATCGAGCATGGAAAACATGGTGGCGGTATCGGCGGTGGAAAACTTCATGGTGATGCCGGGATAGCGGCGATGAAAATCGCTGTAGTTTTCCAGCAGCATGGCCTCGCAGACGCTGTCCGGCGTGAGCAGATGCACATGCCCGCGCGGCTCGGCGCTCTCTGCGCGGCGCTCATGAAACTCGTCCGTCAGGCGGCAGACCTCCTGCGCGTAGGCGAGCAGCTCGCGCCCGCGGTCGGTTAGGATGAGGGTGTGGTTGATGCGCTCAAAGAGGAGGCAGTCCAGCTCCGTCTCGAGCTGCTTGATCTGAAAGGAGACGGTGGACTGGCTGTAGTCGAGCGCCTTGGCGGCTTTGGTGAAGCTGCTCAGCTCTGCGACTTGCACGAAGGTGATGAGATTTCGTATTTCCATGGCAAACGCTCCATCGAATTTATCGATCGTAAGAATTGAAAAATTCCGCTTTATCGATTGTTTAAGATATTATATAATAATTCAGGTTCGCGGGCAAGAGCGCCGCGAAACTTTCCATAAAGAAGAGAAACAAAGAGCCAGGAGGCCAAAGAGATGCCTGAGATCAAGTTTTACAACCGTCCCGCCGTGCCGATGGAGATGCACAAGGTGAAGATCGTGCAGAAGCTGAACCTGCTGCCGGCCAAGGAGCGCCTTGCGCGCATGAAAGAGGCGGGCTTCAACACCTTCCTTCTGCATAACGGCGATATCTTCATGGATATGCTGACCGATTCCGGCGTGAACGGAATGAGCGACAACATGCAGGCGGCCATGCTGCATGCAGACGACGCCTACGCCGGCAGCGAGACCTTCTATCGCATGCGGGACAAGCTCGAGGAGATCTTCGGCATCGGCAATCTGCTGCCCACCCATCAGGGCCGCGCGTGCGAGCATATCATCGCGCAGCATTTCGTCAAGCCCGGCTCCGTCGTGCTGATGAACTATCACTTCACGACCTCCAAGGCGCATGTCACCCGTCTGGGCGGCAGCGTGGAAGAGCTGGTGAAGGACGAGGGCATGGTCACGCAGAGCACCCTGCCGTTCAAGGGCAACATCGACATGGAAAAGGTGAAGGCGAGCATCGCGCAGCACGGCGCGGAGAACATCGCCTATCTGCGCCTCGAAGCCGGCACGAACCTGATCGGCGGCCAGCCCATTTCCTATGAAAACATGAAGGAAGCGACGGAGTACGCCAAGGCGCACGGCATCATCACCGTGCTGGACGCGTCTCTGCTGCAGGACAACCTGTATTTCAACAAGATCCGCGAAGAGGCGCTCAAGGATAAGTCCATCCGCGAGATCACCCGCATGATCGCCGATCTGTTCGATATCATCTATTTCTCCGCGCGCAAGTTCGGCTTCGGCCGCGGCGGCGGCATCCTCGTGCGCGACGAGCAGCTCTTCCACGATATGGAAGACTACATCCCCATGTTCGAGGGCTTCCTGACCTACGGCGGCATGTCCGTCAAGGAAATGGAAGCGCTGGTGGTCGGCTTTGAGGAGACGATGGATTTTGACATCATCTCGCAGGGCCCGCAGTTCATCGGCCATGCCGTGAAGGTGCTCAGCGAGCTGGGCGTGCCGATGGTCACGCCGGGCGGCGGTCTGGGCGCGCATATCGACGCGCGCAAGGTGATGGATCACATCCCGGGCGACCAGTATCCCGCGGGCGCGCTGGTGGCGGCGCTGTATCTGTGCGGCGGCATCCGCGGCATGGAGCGCGGCACTCTCTCCGAGGAGCGCAACGCCGACGGCAGCGAGCGCATCGCGCAGGTCGAAATGGTGCGCCTTGCCTTCCCGCGCCGCGTGTTCACGCTCTCTCAGACGGAATACGTCATCGACCGCGTGAAGTGGCTGTATGACCACAAGCATCTGGTGGGCGGCCTGCGCTTTGTGCACGAGCCCAAGACCCTGCGCTTCTTCACCGGCAAGCTCGAGGCCATCGGCGATTGGCCGGAGAAGCTGGTCGAGGCGTACATCGCGGATTTCGGCGAAGATCAGTAAAAACAGAAAACAAAAAGGCCCTTCGGGAGCGTTTTGCCCTCCCGAAGGGTTTTGTATTGCGCGAACCGGCGATCGCGTTATACGAAGGTGAATTCGCACGCGTAGCCTTTATAGCCCGCGCCGGCGACATACTGCATGAGGCCGCCGGGCAGCGCGGAGGTGTAGGGCAGGTGCAGATGGCCCGCCAGCACGCATTTGATCAGCGGCTGCGAGAGCACATAATCGATAAAGCGCAGGGTCTCGGGCGTGGGGCGCTGCTGCACGGCGCGGTATTCCGTAAACTCGGCGAGGTGCTCCTCATCGCAGCCGAGCAGATAGGCGCAGGCATGCTTGTGCTTGTTCATGGAGAAGGCATAGAGGCCCTCCTCAAAGATGGGCGTGTGCATGCACAGCACGATGGGCAGGCCCTTTTCCACTTCCTTTTGCAGGCGCTGCAGCTGCCACGGCTCCACGTTGTAATAGCCGTTGTCGATGCCGACGAAATTGACGCCGCCGAAGACGCGGGAGAGGTAGAGCAGATCGAACCCGAGCCCATTGCGCAGCTGCTGATAGGAGGACATCTTATAGGCGGTATCCTCCCAAGCCTCGCCCACATAGCGGCTGAATTCGTGGTTGCCGGAGATCATGAAGAAATCCTTGCAGCGGGAGAGCAGCTCGCGGCCCGTGTCGATGTTGGCATAAGAGACGAAATCGAGCAGATCGCCGGTGTGCAGCAGCAGGTCGCAATGCTCGTTGGCATAGGCGATCTGTTCCAGCACGGCCTCCATTTCGCCGCAGCCCTTGGCGGCAAAGGAGGCGTGCCTCGCCTCGGCCAGCGCGCGCTTGCGCTCGTCGTCGCGCTCGTCGGCGCAGGTGAGGTGGGTGTCGGAAATATGCAGCACCTTGAACGGCTTTTCCAGGCCGATGCGGATGGTCTCTTTGGACAGTTTCATGGCAGTGGTTCCCTCCTTGGATCATCGTTTGGGGAGCAGGGGCGCGAGCAGCAGCCCCGTCAGGGTCAGGACGAGATAGCTGAGCATGCTCAGCAGCAGCACGATGAGCAGGATGCGATAGAAAAAGAGAAGGCTGCGCGTGGCCTCGCGGCAGGGCCGCTCCAGCGCGCGGTTCGTGCTGCGGATGAACAGATAGAGATAGAGCGGGATGGGAATATAGGCGATGAGCGGCTCGACCGCGGCCAGCAGGCTCGGCGAACGGGCAACGAGCGCGTGCAGCGCGCAATGCACCGGCAGCGCGGCCGCAAGCACGAGCGCATGGCAGACCACGGCCGGGTGCTCGGCGTACAGCGTTTTGAACGGGTTCTTGTTCATTTTCCTTCGCTTCCTTAGGGATACGGTTTTGAGGTACTCTTCGGACGGGCAACTCACGGCGGAGGGGGAGACGGATCCATCCCCGCTCGCTTCACGGAGCGCGCCGTGCGGACACTTTAACAGTGACGGTAGGACTTACACGCCTTCGCTCCGTTCGCAGACGACCTCGACGCGCAGAACGACACGCGCGCCGTCCGGGCATTTTACGGTGCAGGAGCGGGCCTTTGTCTCGCCCGAATCGAGCACAGCTCCGTTTTGCAGCGCGAAGACATAGGGATAGGCCGCGTGCCAGAGCTCTTGGCAGAGGGGCGGGCAGAGATCCTCGACGAGGAAGGTATCGCCCGCTTTATGATATCCGCTGCGGCAGCGGCTTTCGAGGACGGTGAGAAGGATTTTCATGCGATGTGCACTCCTTTGGCGCGGCGGCGGATCCTGAAATGGAGAGAACAGACCGGCGGTCACTCCTTGGCCAGAAGATCGGCATAGGCGTGCAGGATGGCCTGCGCGTCGGCAGGGAAGCGGCCGAGGGCGTCCGGCCCGACGTTGAGCAGATAGTTCACGCCGAAGGAATTGAGCCGGCGCTTGTTCTCCAGCAGCTGCTGCGGCGTTTTCCAATTGCGGTCCCACGCGCAGTAGCCCCAGCTGTCGTTGAGGGTGCCGGCGGTCTCATAGAGGCCCAGAGGCGAGCGCTTGAAGCCGTCGATGGAATTGGCCGCGCCCTCTTCTGTGCCGGTGGGCGCGCGGGAGGGGATCTCGTTATCGCCGAGGGAGACGTAGTCGTAGACCCCGTTGCCGATGCGCGAGTTGACCAGCGCATTCGGCTGACAGCGCCGCACGGTCTCATAGAGGATGCGGGAGTGCTCCTGCGTGAGGGTCATGGGCACGTCGAACCAGACGAGGCAGAGCTCGCCGTAGTTCTGCATGAGCTCTTCCACCTGCGGCAGGATCTTATTGCGGAAGCAGATGTCGTAGTCCTTGTTTTCCTCGTCCGGGAAATCCCAATTGTTGGACCACGCCGTGCCGGCGCATTCGATGTGGTTGGAGAGATAGCCGCCGCCGTGCTGCTCGTGCCAGTCGAGATCCTGCGAATAGTACAGGCCGAACTTGAGCCCGTATTTATAGCAGGCCTCGGCCATTTCGACGAGCACGTCGCGCGCATAGGGCGTGGCGTCGGCGACGTTGTAGCGGTCTGCCCGGGAGCGGAAGAGCGCGAAGCCGTCGTGGTGCTTGGCGGTGACGACGAAATATTCCATGCCGCATTCCCTGGCAAGGCGGATCCATTCCTCTGCGTCGAAATAGACCGGGTTGAACACGCGGGCGAGCTTTCCGTATTCCGCGTTGGGGATGGCGAAGCAGGACTGGATCCATTCGGCGTAGGATTTGCTGCGTTGGCCCCGATATTCGCCGCCGAGCAGAGAATACAGGCCCCAGTGCACCATCATGCCGTTTTTTCCCTTGAACCATTGCGCGTTTTTCATGGCGTTGCCTCCTGTTCGTTGCGGGATAAAAGGGGAAGGGAGACGGTGTATCCATTGTACTACAGACATCAGGCGCGGACAAGCGCGGAGTCGGCCCGAAAAACGGCGGAATTTACAGAAAAAACCGTTTCATACCATAGGCATGCCAAAGGGCAGGAGTATGCTGAAATAAAGATGGAAAACTATCGCGCGCGGAGGCAGAGATGAGCTATATCAGGTTTGAAAATGTGTGCAAGGATTATATCACCGGAGAGACGGTGGTGCATGCGGCGGACAATGTCTCCTTTACGATCGAAAAGGGCGAATTCTGCGTGGTGCTCGGGCCGAGCGGCGCGGGCAAGACGACGGTTTTGAACCTGCTGGGCGGCATGGACAAGGCGACGAGCGGGCGCATCAGCGTGGGCGAGAAGGAAGTGACGGCCATGAACGGCCACGAGCTGACCGACTACCGCCGCCTGGACGTCGGCTTCGTGTTTCAGTTTTATAACCTCATGCCGAACCTGACCGCGCTGGAGAACGTGGAGCTGGCGCAGCAGATCTGCCCGAAGGCGCTCGCGCCGCGCGAGGTGCTCGAGCAGGTGGGCCTGGCGGACAGGATGGGCAATTTCCCGGCGCAGCTCTCCGGCGGCGAGCAGCAGCGCGTGTCCATTGCGCGCGCGCTGTGCAAAAACCCCTCGCTGCTGCTGTGCGACGAGCCGACCGGCGCGCTCGACAGCAAGACCGGCGCGCAGGTGCTGGAGCTGCTCACGCGCCTGTGCAGAGATTACGAGGCGACGGTCGTCGTCATCACGCATAACGCGACCATCGCGCAGCTGGGCAACAGGATCATCCGCATGCGCAACGGCGGCGTGCAGGAAGTGACCCTGAACGAGACGCCGGCCAGAGTGGAGGATATCGCATGGTAACGAAGAAGCGGACGCATGCCCGCCGCGGCACGCGGGCGCTGCGCACGAAGCTTTTGCGGGACATCCGCCAAAGCGGCATGCAGTTTGCGGCGCTCTTGCTGCTGTGCGCGCTGGCGACGTGGGTCTTCGGCGGGCTGGACGCCAACTGGCGCGTGATGGACGTTTCGTTTGAGACGTACTTTTCGCAGACGAACCTCGCCGACCTCTGGATCAAGGGGAGCGGCTTTACCGACCGCGATATCGCGCAGGTGGAGCAGCTGCCCGGGGTGGAGGAAGTGCTGCCCAAGGCCGTGGTGGAGGCGAACTGCCCGCGGCTGGGCGATGGTGTGAGCGTGGCGGTGAACGCCTTTGACGGCGAGATGAGCATCAACACGCCCTATATCCGCGAGGGCAGCGCCCTGAACGAGGGCGACCTGCGCGGCGTGCTGGTGGAAGAGCAGTTTGCGCAGGCGCAGGGCATCGCCTTGGGCGATGAGCTGGTGCTGGACATCATGGGGCGCGAGCAGACCTTCATCGTCAAGGGCATCGTGCTTTCGCCGGAATACGTCGTGACCTCCAAAGGCGTCTCGCCGGACCCGGAGCACTACGGCTTTGTGCTGCTGAACCGGGCGGCGGTGAGCGACCTGCCGCAGAACGAGCTGGTCGTGCGGCTGGCGGAGGGCGCAGACCCCGCCGCGGCGCAGCGCGAGATCGAAAGCATGCTCGTGGGCACGGCGGTCATCACGCAGAAGACGAGCGGCTCGGTCTCCTCGGCGCGCAGCTTTGTGGTGCTGTTCCGTTCGCTCAGCTATGTCTTCCCCGTGCTGGCCTATTCCGTTGCGGCGATGATCGTGGTCTCGACGCTGCGCCGCATGATCGAAAAGGAGCGCATACAGATCGGCACGCTCAAATCGCTGGGCTATACCGACCGGCAGATCCGCAGGCATTACCTCTCCTACGCGCTCATCCCCTCGGCCATCGGCTCGTTTGCCGGGCTGTTTTTGGGCATTGCGATCCTGCCCGGGCTGCTCTGGGACATGGTCTGCGTGAATATCCGCGTGCCGGAGACGATCTTCCCGCCCATCTCGCTGCTGAGCTGGGCCATGACGCTGCTCACGATCGCGCTGAGCCTGTTCATCTGCATGCATGCCTACAACGTCGCGGCGCGGGAATCCACGGCGGAGCTTCTGCGCCCGAGGCCGCCCAAGTCCGGCAGCCGCATCTTTCTGGAGCGGTTCACGCGCCTCTGGGGCAGGCTGGGCTTTAATTCCAAGATGGTCGTGCGCAACCTCATGCGCAACAAGGGGCGCACGCTGATGGCCATGGCGGGCATGCTCTGCTGCAATATGCTCATCATCTGCTCGTTCGGCCTGCAGGAATCCATCCCCGCGTTTATCCGGGATTATTACATGGGCGTGCTGGATTACGACGTGCGCGCGGATCTGGATCCGTATCAGGCGGGTACGTTGGAGAGCTACCGCGAGCGCCTTCCGGCGGAGCGCATCGACGGGGTGATGGAACGCAGCGTGAGCCTGCGCAGCGACGGCGCGATCCGCGCTTCGATGCTGACGGTGCTGCCGGAGGAGCAGCAGCTCATCCGTCTCGGCGAGGGGCACACGGTGCTGCCGCTGCCGGAGAGCGGCGTCGTGCTGAGCACGAAGCTGGCGGAGCTGATGCAGGTGCAGGCGGGTGACACGATCGAGATGATGCTCACCGGCGACGACGAGGCCATGCGCGTGCGGGTCGAGCAGGTGGTGGAGATCAACATCGGCCAGAGCCTGTACATGTCCAAGACGGCATGGGAGAACTGCCGCAAGGGGCCTTTTGCGGCCACGGCGCTGCTGATCAAGGAGCCGGGCGCGCGCACGATGCATCTTTTGCAGGAGATGGACGAGTTTTCCGAGCTGACGTATCCCGTGGAGCAGAACGAGGGCACGAACCGCTTTATGGAATCCACCACCACGATCTTCTCCGTCATGACGGGCGTGGCGCTGGGGCTGGCGTTTGTGATCTGCTATAACATGGGGCTGATGAACTTCACCGAGCGCGTGCGCGATTATGCCACGCTCAAGGTGCTGGGCTATCACCAGAAGGAGATCCGCAGCCTGATGATGCGCGAGAACGATCTGACGGCCGTCATCGCCGTGCTGCTGGGCATTTATCCGGGCATTTTGCTGGTGGATATCATTTTGGGCATGGTCAACCATGATTCGATGATCTTCACCTCGGCGATCACGCTCAAGTCCATCCTCGGCGCGTGCGCGATCACCTTCCTGTTCAGCCGCTTCATCGAATGGCTGCTGACGCGCAAGGTGCCCACGATCGACATGGTGGAAGCGCTCAAGAGCGTGGAATAAGGAACCTTTGGAAAAAACAGAACGGGAAGGAACGATATCGGATGAAAAAACTGTTTTCCCTGTTTTTGTGCGCCGCGCTGCTCTGCTCTGCGGGCGCGCTGGCCGTGACGGAGGAGGAGCTGGCCAAATACGCCGTGGCGAACGGCCAGATCGGCGCGGTGGAATTTATCGACCTGACCGCGCCGTGTTCGGGCGTGCTGGAATCGTTCGACGTGGCCGTGGGCGACGAGGCTGCGGCGGGCGAGGCGCTCTTTTCCATGCTGACGACGAAGGTCTACGCCCCGGAGGACGGCATTTTGACGTGGGTCTTCGCGCAGGAGGGCGAGCGTGCGGAGGAGGTCATGGCGCGGTACGGCGCGCTGGCGTCCATCGAGCCCGTGCAGGCGCAGAGGATCATGGCCAGCACGCAGCAGGCCTATGACGACGAGGACAACCGCACCGTGCATGTGGGCGAGCTGCTCTATTTCAAGTCCAGCCGTTCCGGCAAGGAAAAGGGCGTGGGGCGCGTGATCTCCGTGAGCGGCACGAATTACGCGGTGGATATCCTCAGCGGCGAATTTGAGACCGGCGAATCGCTGACGCTGTATCGCTCGAAGGACTATTCCTCCAAGGACAGCGTGGGCAGGGGCTCCGTCGTGCGCAGGGATCCGCTCTCTGTCTCCGGCAGCGGCGTGGTCGCGCAGGTCGCCGTGGAGAGCGGAGAGGCCGTGCAGGCGGGCGATCTGCTGCTGACGCTGATGGGCCCGGATGCGGACCGCGGCGCGAGCCCGGTCGTGCGTGCGTCTATTGCCGGCGTCGTTGCCGCAGTGCCCGTGAGCGCGGGCCAGCAGGTCTGGAAGGGCCAGCTGCTGGCGCGGATCTATCCGGAGGAGCAGAAGGAAGTGGTCGTGCAGGTGGACGAGGTCTATCTGGACAACATCAAGCTCGGCGACAAGCTGCCCGTCACGCTGGACACCGACGAAGAGGCGATCTTCACCGGCGTGGTGACGGAGATCTCCGCCATGGGCAGCAAATCGGCGAACGCGGCGTATTACACGGTGCACCTCTCTTTGAGCGACGCGGGCGAGCTCATGCTCGGCCAGAGCGCGAAGGTGTATCTCCCCAAATAAACGAGAATACCACAAGGAACGCGGAAACGGGCGCGGCAGAGGAAACTGCCGCGCCCGTTCTTGCATTGCGGGCCTGCGCGTGATAGGATAGGAACAAACGGAGGATCTGCGAAAGGGGGAGGAATATGGAACAGATGCAAACGCTGCGGCGCCTGCTGGGCAAGGGCGAGCTGTTCCCTCTGCGCGGGGGAGACGGCATTCTGCGCGCGGAGGGCTGCACACGGGAGGACGCGCGCGCGGCGCAGGCGGCGCTGCTTTCCGGAGGGGGCAGCGTCTGGGACGAATGGGAGGAAAACGGCTCGTTTTTCAGCACATGCCTCGCGGGAGGGCGCAGCTGGAACATCGCATGGCATGCGCGCACGGGCGTTTTGCGCATCGCGGAGGGCGGCGCGGACAACCTTGCGCCCCGGCAGGCGCAGGACGGCTCTGTGCGGCCTCAGATCACGCAGGGACGGCTTTTGTACTATGCGGCGGACTGCGGCATGCTCTATGTGATCCGCCTTGCAGACGGGCGTTTCGCAGTGATCGACGGCGGCATGGCCGAATACGAAGAGCCGGAGCATTTTCTGGAGATCCTGCGCGCGCAGAACGAGCGCGGGGGCGCGCCGTGCATCGCGGCGTGGTTTATCACCCATGCGCACGACGACCATATGAACCTGTTCGTGCGCGTGTGCGAGCGCCTCTATGACAGCCTGCAGATCGAGGCGGTCTGCTATAACTGGGCGGCGCGGGAGCGCTATGCGCGTTCGAGCGATCTGACGGGCTTTGAGCGGGCGCTGGCGCTGCACCCGGAGATCCGGCAGATCAAGCCGCGCGCGGGGCAGCGGTTCTTCTTCCCCGGGGCGCGGTTTGATATCCTCTACACGCACGAGGGCCGCGCGCCGGAATATCTGGCGAATTTCAACGACACCTCCACGGTCATGCGCATGGAGAGCTGCGGCAGGCGCGTGATGTGGACGGGAGACGCCATGCGCGAGACGGCGGATCTGCTCTGCGCGCAGTATGCGCCGGAAACGCTCAAGTGCGACCTCATGCAGGTGGCGCACCACGGCTATTCCGGCGGCTCGGACGAGTTTTACCGCGCCGTGGATCCCGAGGCGCTGCTCTGGCCCTGCCCGGATTTCTGGTATTACACGCAGAGCGCGCTGGAATGCAACCGCTATCTCTCGCAGTCGCCCAATATCAGGGCGATGTACATGAGCGGGCGCGAGGAGACCGTGCTCGACCTTGCCGCGCTCATTGTGCCGAGCGACCCCTACGCTCGATACAAAGGGCTGAAGCCGGGCGACGTGCTCTGGGACGAGGATTTTTCCAAGCCGACGATCTATGAGCTTTTGAAGACGGCCGTCACCGGCGGAAAGACGAACTATAAATCTGCCGCGCTTTCTCTGAGCGAAAATGGGCTGCGCATGTGCGCGGACGGGGAGCATTACAGCGTGATGGAGCTGATGCAGCCGGGCATGATGGCAGACGCGCCGGGCTTCACGCTGCGGCTTTCCGGCAGGACGGAGAAGGCGGGCGTGGCGGCGCTGTTCTGGAATTACGACGCGCCGTGGGTGTACAGCGAGGAACAGGCGCTGGATCTGCGGCTGGAGGAAGGAAAGGAATTTTCGGTCGAATTAACGGCGGACGAAAAGGCGGGCGAGGCCGTGTATGTGAACGGCGGGGTCGTGCAAAGGATGCAATATACCCCGGCGGCGCGCAGGGGCCTGTACCTGATCCTCAAGGGCGCGCAGATCGAGCTGACGAGCGCGAGGGTCGTGCGCTGAACCGGAAAACACCCCTGCTCCGGCGCGCCGGAGCGGGGGCGTTTTTGCGTGCGGGAGAGCTCAGCCCATGACGGGCCACCACAGCGCGGCCCAGAGCAGCTCGGCGTTTTCGCGGTTGATTACAGTGTGCATGGCGTTTGGCGGGATGCGGATCACGTCGCCCGGCTCGACGGGGATCTCCTCCCCGTCGATACGCGCGAAGCCGCGCCCCTTGAAGAAGAAATAGATCTCCTCCTT
>JAUMYC010000055.1 GCA_030528845.1 Eubacteriales bacterium | reverse complement strand
CTTGGCGGGGTCTGGGGCAGAGCCCCGGCAGGGTTTCCTAAGAGACAGCGCCCCTCGGAAGAAGCCCCCCAAGAAGGACGGCTTTTTCACCACACAACATGATTTCTTTCGGGGAGAGATCTCTCCGGCAAAGGAGGATATCCATGGCCAAGATCAACACCCTCTCGCACGAAAACGTGCGTCTGACGGAGGGCTTCTGGAAGAACAAGCGCGAGCTGGGCCGCGACGTGACCCTCATGTCCATTTACGACCGCTTCGCCGAGACAGGCCGCTTCGCCTCGCTGGATTTCAACCACCCGGACCCGCACATCTTCTGGGACAGCGACATCGCCAAGTGGATCGAATCCGCGGCGTACCTTCTGGAGGACAAGCGCGACGAGGCCGTTGAACAGCTGGTGGACGATGCGGTGGAAAAGATCGCCCTGCACCAGAGGCCGGACGGCTATTTCAACATCCATTTCGACACCAAGGAGCCCGGCGCGCGCTTCTCGCGCTATACCGACCACGAGCTCTACGACCTCGGCCACCTCATCGAGGCCGCCATCGCCTATAAGCGCGCCACCGGCAAGCGCAAGCTGCTGGACGTGTGCATCAAATACGTCGAGCTGGTGGACAAGGTCTTCCGCGTGGAACACACCGCCGGCTTTGACACCCCCGGCCACGAGGAGATCGAGCTCGCGCTGTACCGCCTCTGGCAGGAGACCGGCGAGGAGCGCTTCCTGACCCTCATGCGTTATTTCATCAACACCCGCGGCACCTCCCCGCGCGACAACACCTACGCCGGGCTCGGCCGCAATTCCTACGCGCAGTCGCACCTGCCCGTGCGCGAGCAGACGACCGCCGAGGGCCACAGCGTGCGCGCGATGTATCTTTATTGCGCCATGGCGGACATGGCATGGCACGACAACGACGAGGGCCTGCGCAAGGCGTGTGAAACGCTGTTTGACAACGTGGTCAACAAGCGCATGTATGTCACCGGCGGCATCGGCTCGAGCCATGTGGGCGAGGCCTTCACCTTCGATTACGACCTGATGAACCGCACCGCCTACACCGAGACCTGCGCCTCTCTGGCGCTGGCGCTGTTTGCGCGCCGCATGAGCCGCATCGAACCCAAGGGGATCTACGCCGACATCGCCGAGCTCGCGCTCTACAACGGCACCCTTTCCGGCATTTCCGTCTCCGGCGACAGCTTCTTCTACGAAAACCCGCTGGAGATCCAGCCGGCCGTGCTCAGGCACAACCAGTATTACGTCAAAGACCGCGATTACATGCCCATTTCCGAGCGCGTGAAGGTGTTCAGCTGCTCCTGCTGCCCGCCCAACCTGCTGCGCGTGATCGGCTCCGTGGGCGAATTCGCCTACGGCGAGGACGAGACCACCCTCTACAGCCATCTGTTCATGGGCTGCGAGGCCGAGACCAAGTTCGGCAAGATCACCCAGACCACCAGCTACCCCTACGAGGGCACCGTGGAATACCGCATGCCCGAGGGCGCGGAAGCATTCACCCTCGCGGTGCATCTGCCCGCATGGGCCGAGGAGGGCTACACCCTCACGCTCAACGGCGGACTGTATGAGGTGAACCCGAAGGACGGCTACCTCTACATCACCCGCGAATGGAAGCCCACCGACGTGCTGAAGCTGGAGATGCCCTTCGGCGCGCGCCTCGTCTACGCCAACCCCGCCGTGCACGAGGACTGCGGCCGCGTGGCCGTGATGCGCGGCCCCATCGTCTATTGCGCCGAGGAAGTGGACAACGGCCGCTATGTCAAGGACATCGCCGTCTCCGCCGAGGCCGAATACACGGTCGAATGGTGCGACGAGCTGCAGGCGCCCATCCTGCGCACCATCGGCAGCCGCCGCGTGTGGCCCAACAACAACCCGCTCTACACCTCCAAGCCCGCCAAGCGCATGCACACCGAGATCGTCCTGATCCCCTATGCGTGCTTTGCCAACCGCGGCGAGACCGAGATGAGCGTGTGGCTGCTGGAAGAATAAGCCCCGTTTATGCGTTCAAAAAGACCGGCCCCCCCCTTTGCGAGGGGTGCCGGTCTTTTCTCGTCCGTATTTTTTTATACTTCCGCGAGCTGCTCGTACATGCGCTCTTCCTCCGCGCCCACGGAGAGCAGCTCCAGATCGCGCAGCGCAAACTGCACCGGCAGCGGGTTCTTGCCCATGAAATCCAGCACGCCAACCGTCAGGCGCAGATCGTCCACCAGCTGCACAAAGCCGGTGTAGGCGTCGTCCTTTGTCCAGACCGTGACCACGCGCGCGTGTTCCTTTGCCCACTGCAGCACATGGCGCATATAGTCGTCCTCCTGCTCCGGCATGGGCAGTACGCCCGGCTGCGAACGGTTCAGCCGCAGCAGGATCTCCAGCCGCTCGGCATAGACGGCGTCGTGCAGCGCCTCGTTGATACAGGCGTTCTTGAGCACGAAGAAGCCGTCGTAGCGCCCGTAGGGCGTGACCGCCTCCACGATGCACTGCTTTGCATTGACCATCCGCAGATATCCTGCGATGAAATCGTCCGGATTTTCCGGGTCGGAAAACAGCGAGGAGATGGCCCTGTCGTTCATCAGGGCGCGCAATTGGTATCCGATATATCCTGCATTCTGGTTCATAGCTCGTATTCCACCTTGGTTTTGTCCAAAATATAGTAGGCCGTCCTTCCGTATACATCGTTCACGCGCACGGCCGGTTCTCCTTCCAGCACGGGCACCGTCGCGCGCAGGGCCAGCTCCGGCTTCATGCGCGTGCGCTGCTGCTGCGCAGCGCAATGGAACTCGCCGCCGCGCAGATAGCCCGCAGCCCAGCCGTCCATGCGTTCCAGCCCCTGCACCTGCCCTTCCGGCGCCGGGCCGAGCCCGAGGATCTCCACCTCGAGGTCGCCGATGCCCTGCGCGATCAGGCGGCATTCCAGCTCCGGCGCGTCCATATCCGGCTCCGCTTCCACCTCCATGCGCGCGCCGGCCATGCGGCGGCGCAGGGCGAGATGGGCCATGGGGCTCTTGTCCACGCCGAGGAAGCGCCGCCCGCTGCGCCACGCCGCCTCGAGGGTCGTGCCCGAGCCGGAGCAGAGGTCCGCCACGAGGTCTCCCTCCTCGGTGGAACAGAGGATCACGCGCTCGAGCAGGCGCAGCGGCTTTTGGGTGTCATAACCGGTGCGCTGCGGGTCCTTCTGCTGCATCTGCAGATCGTCCCAGACGTCGCCCGGGTAAGCGGGCTCGTCGTCGTAATAGGTGTAGACCTTGCCGCCGGATTTGATCGTGCGATAGACCCGGCCGTCCGCGTCCACCTGCCTGCGCATGTGGTTGCGGCGCGCGCCCTCGCGCTTCACGGCCACGTTTTCGATATGGAAAGTATATTCCTCGCCCTTGCGATACAGAAATATCGTGTCGTGCTTGCGGCTGAAATATTTCTTCGCGCGGCCGCCCGTCTGATACGACCAGACGATCTCGTTGAGGATGTGATCCTCGCCGAAGAGCTCGTCCAGCAGCCTGCGCACGCGCCCGGAGAGCCGCCAGTCCACATGCACAAAGAGGAGGCCGTTTTCGCAGAGCAGCTCCTTCGCCCCGACGATCATGCTGCGGATGAGCGCCTCGGCCTCGTCCATGTCGGCCGGGTCGGTGTAGGCCTCCTGCACGAGCGAGCCCGCGCCCTTTTTCCAATCCTCCGCGCCGGCGCACACGCGCATGCGGTAGGTCTGTCCGGAGGCAAACGGCGGGTCGATATACACCGTCTGCACCGTCCCGGCATATTTCTCCAAGAGGCCGGGCAGCGCCTCGCGCACGTCTTCCAGACAGAACAGGCCGTCTGCTCCTGCGTCGTGCGGGCGCTCCGCCCGGGCATATACGGGCTTCAAACGCATCGTCATTTCCCTCCCGTTCCATGCATACGGGCCCTGTCGGCCCGTTGTTTTTCCGTTCGTCGGCCTCTGCTGCCGCCGCTGCCGAGCGCCCCGGCGAGGCAAAGCGCCGCGCCGACGGACATCAGGGCATATTTCTCTTCCAGACGGCCCTCCCGGTCGACTGCAAACTCCATCCACAGGCAAAGGCCAAGGCCCAGCAAAAATACGATAAGCCCCGCCCATGCCCGCGCGCCCGCGCCGCCGCGCAGGCCGCACACGAGGCGGCTCACGCAGACCGCGAGCAGCATGACCGCCCCGGCGATCTGCTCTATGCGGAAATATTCCACGCGCAAAATCGCGCCCTCGCGCATGCTCGCCGTCACGATGCGCATCGCGCAGTACACGCCCATCGCCCAGCACCACGCGCCGAAGCGCGCGGGCCGCCGCCTGCAAAGGGGAACGAGCCCGGCCAGCACGGCCAGCGCACAGCCCCACATTTCCACTCGGAACACGGCATAGCGGACGTCTCCGTAGAGGTCGCGCACGCCCAGCGGCGTCTGCGCCACCCAAGCCGCCTCCGCGATCTTTCCCCAGCCCTCGCCGATCGTCATCTGCGCCGCCACGACGCACAGGCCGAACAGCCCCAGCCCCGGCGCAAAGCAGTTCATCAGCCGCCCGGGCCGCACGCGGGCCATGCCCGCCGCCAGCAGCAGCCCCAGCGCCGCGCCCGGCAGCGCGCCGGCCATGCTCATGCCGCCCTCCCAGAGGTGCAGCCATTTCAGACCTTCGCCGAGGAAGCGGTCGAAATTCGCCGCGCAATAGACCGCGCGGGAGCAGAGCGCGCCCAGCACGACCATGCAAAAGCCGCCCAGCCACACGGCGCCCGCAGGCAGCCTGCGGTATTTCCAACGGCGCACCGCGCACGCCGAGAGCAGCCACAGCAGCGCGCCCGCGCCGATCCAAAGCCCGTAGGCGGTCAGCGAGAGCGGGCCGAGGGCCAGCAAGATATTCCCGTTCATTCCTCCGCCTCCCCGGCCGTGGATGCAAAATAGATGATGTCGTACAATCCGCGCTCTCCGCTGGGCGTGAGCGGGCTGTAGCTCTCTCCGTCGTAGACCAGTTCCGCCGAAGCGCCGCCGTCCACATTATAGGCCTGTACGCAGCCCTTGGCCAGCATGAACTCCTGCAGCTTCGAGGCCGTGATAGATATGCTCTCCTCCAGCCTGCCGGAGGCCACCACCAGCATATAGTGCTTTTCGCCCAGCTGGCCGATGCCCGCGCGCGGGTTGAGGTAATCCAACCCGAATTGATAGTCCTCCGGATAGACGATCTTCTCGCCGTCGCGGATGAGCACCGGGCCGAAGCTCAGGCACTGATAGATCTGCCCCTGCAGCTGCTCGATACGCTCTTCCTTTTCCTCTGCCAGAATGCAATGGAAGTTTCCGTCGTAGTCGATCACCAGCAGATCCAGGTCGCTTGCGAAGGAATCGGACAGCAGCTGCCCCTGCCGCACGGCATACGCGCCCTTGCGGTCGGCGTAATAGTCCCCGTCGATAGCCACCACAGCGTTCACGCGCTCGGCAAGGCGCGTCATGCGGCTGCGCGCGGGCGAGGAAGCTGTCCCGGCGATGGCCGTGCGCAGCTGGCTCGGGTGCATGATCCAGACCTCGGCCACGCTGTAGATCGTGCCGTCGTGCTTTTCCTGATAGGTATGCACGGTGATCGAGTCGTCGCTGTAGACGCGCCTGTCCTCGCTGTAGCCGCTCTCCAGCGGCACGCAGCCCGGGCTGAAATCGTCCATGGGCAGCGTCTTGACCATGCTGCCGTCCCCGTAGGGGTCGAACGACTCGCCCGCCGCCCGCAAAAGAACGATCGGCTCGGGCGTAGGCTCGAGCGGCCGGAAGATATCCTCGGTCGGCTCGGGCGCAGGCTCCGGCGTGAGCGTCGGCGCAGGCGTAGGCGTGGGGGAAGGCGTGGGCGCCGGAGTCGGCGTCGCCGTGGGCACGGGAGTGGGCGTGGGTTCGCTGAGCATATCGGACACGCTTCCCACAGGCCCGGACGAGGGCGCGAGCCAGACCAGCGCAAAGACCGCCAGCAGCGTCAGCAGGGCAGGGAAGCGAAATTCTCTCTTTCGCGTGTGTTTCAAGGCCGGAATTCCTCCGCAGTTCACTTTTGCAGGTGGGAGAGCATCCTCTCCCTCTTATCATTTTATAATACATGATTTTGCGCGCGCTTTCAAGAGCCGCAGGCCTTTGCAGGCCGAGCGCCGCGCCTGTTTTTGGTCAAAAAAGCGCATCTGTCCTAAAATGATACACTGCGGAAAAACTGCCCGGCGCGCCGCAGCGGGAAGGGAGCTATACTAAGCTCGGGAGAGGTATTTCCCCGCGCAGAAGGCAAAGGAGGAGAGGGTATGGGCTTTCGCAGGTGCTTTCGGTATTTGCTGCTGCTGAGCATCATCGTGTTCCCGATCGGCGTAGCCCTGCCGCGCCGGTGGTTTCGGGGAGATCAGGCGCTGTTCCTCTGCCGGCCCTTTGAGCAGGGCGGGCGCATCTACGAGCGGCTGCGCATCCAGCGCTGGAAAAGCCGCCTGCCGGACATGAGCAAATGCTTCCCGCGGCTGCTGCCGCCCAAGCAGCTTGCCCTGCGTTCCAAGGAGCAGGTGCAGCTGCTCGTGCAGGAGAGCTGCGTGGCCGAGCTCGTACACGGATGGCTGTGCCTGTCCGGGCTGTATTGCCTCTCTCTTTGGGAAGGCCTTGGCGGATTGTGCATGTTTCTGGCAAACTGCGCCGCAAATCTGCCGTTCATCCTCGTGCAGCGCTACAACCGCCCGCGCTTTGCCCGGCTGCTGGCCCGCTTTGAGCGCGCCGACTGACGCGGCCTCCCGCAGGCAGACAAAAGAAAAGCCTCTTTCCCGTTCTTTTGCGGGAAAGAGGCTTTTTTTATCATGCGTTACGGCTTCCAGTATTCCTCGATGCACTCCTTGGCGATCTGCACATAGCGGCGGCCGCGCTCCACGTCGCCGTAGATCGTGCCGACCTCGCGCTGCGCCATCTCAAACAGACAGCCGCTGGCCGCGTGGCACACGCCCTTGAAGTACTCGCGCAGGGCTTCTTCGTCCATGGAGCCCGGGCGGGTGACGAATTCGGCGCGGGGCTTGGAATAATAGACCACGTTGCTGCCGCGCAGATATTCGCCCACCTGCTCCTCGTTGTTGAACGGGGAGACGGAGAGCTTGCGCAGGTTGGTCCATTTGGAGAGGTAATCCTCCCAGATGGCGTCCACGCGCTCGCAGCAGCCGTAGGAGAGCAGGCCGTAGCGCCGCACGAGCCTGTCCTGATAGGGATAGACGAACTCGCCGTAGGTCTTGGGGGAGACGGCGTGGGTCTCCTGGCTCTCGAGGAAGCCCCAGACCTGTTTGGTGGAGGTGATGTTTTCGGTCGGCAGCTCGCTGTTGAAGGCGAAGCTCTCCTGCGCGACATAGGAAATGCCGTGGGTGGGCAGCAGCAGGCCTTCCTTTTCGAGGAAATCGTAATAATCCTCATAGACCTTCGTGGCCATGTCCATGACCTCGTGCAGCTCGTCCGGATAGTCGTACATCGAGCAGTAATACTGCTCCATGCCCATCAGGTGCACCAGCGGGTTGGTGATGCCGCCGGTGAGGCTGCCCATCACCATGCGCACGGGCAGGATATCGCCGAAGAGCTCCTGCGCCTGTTCGACCTTGGCTCTGGTGGCTTCGGCGTCATAGCCGAAGGAGCCGCCGCGCAGCTTGTCGAGATCCTCCTCCAGATCCTCGATGACCGGGTCGATATGATAGCCGGAAGCCGCCACGGTGGACTTGGTGCGCTGCGGCATGATGCCGAAGGGCTTGGCCCAGGTGACATAGCTCACGTCATAGGTGGGGGAGATGGGGGTGTCGTCGTCGAAAAGGTCGCGGCCGCACAGCGTCCAGAGCATGCCCGCTTCGATCTTACGCGCCTCTTCGCCCTCGCAGCGCAGGCGCGGGGTGATCACTTCATGCGTAAAGTTGGAAAACAGCAGGCGCACGGTCGGCGTCTCGCGGCGGCCCTTGGCCAGCGCGTCCCATTTTTTCAGGATGACTTCGTTTTCCGGAGAATTTGCGTAGTCCAGATGCCTTTGGGCGATCTCCCGCAGGATCTGGCGATCTTTCATGTTGATCTGTTCCATGCTTTTCTTCATCCTTTCCCAGCGTTATGTCAAAAAAATCGTCGTCGTTTTTTTCGTTCCCGATATGCCGATTATAGCATGCGCCGCCCGCGCGGGACAAGGCGGGAGCAAGAGAATACAACGAAAATACAAAAGAAAAAAATGAAAATACAAAAGGGACTGCAAAAAACGCTCCGATGCGCTATAATACAAGGGAACGAGAAAAAACGGCGCGCAGCCGCCAAACGATAAGAGCAATTTTTTGACGACGAGAAGGAAAGGAATAACGGAAAATGAAGATCGTTCTGGACAGCCTGACGAAGATCTTCCCCAGCAGGGATAAAAAAAGCGGCGGCGAGGTCGTCGCGGTCAACAATTTCAGCTTCACCGTGCCCGACGGCAAGCTCGTGGCGCTGCTCGGCCCCTCCGGCTGCGGCAAGAGCACCATGCTCTATATGATCAGCGGCCTGCAAAAGCCCACCGGCGGGCGCATTTTCTTCGGCGAAGACGACGTGACCGACCTTTCCACGGAAAAGCGCGGCATCGGCCTGGTCTTTCAGAATTACGCGCTCTACCCGCACATGACCGTGCAGCAGAACATCCTCTTCCCGCTGGAAAACCTGACCGGCGCGCAGAAGATGAGCAAGCAGGCCATGCTTGAGCGCGCCTATGAGACCGCCAAGCTCGTGCAGATCGAAGGCCTGATGGAGCGTAAGCCCTCCGAGCTCTCCGGCGGCCAGCAGCAGCGCGTGGCCATCGCGCGCGCGCTGGTCAAGCACCCCAAGGTGCTCCTGCTCGACGAGCCCCTCTCCAACCTCGACGCCCGGCTGCGCCTGCAGACGCGCGAGGAGATCCGCCGCATCCAGAAGGAGACCGGCATCACCACCCTCTTTGTCACCCACGATCAGGAGGAGGCCATGTCCATTTCCGATCAGATCGTCGTGATGAAGGACGGCGTCGTGCAGCAGACCGGCAAGCCGCAGGAGGTCTACGACAGCCCGACCAATCTCTTCGTGGCCAAATTCCTCGGCACGCCGCCCATCAACGTCTTCACCGGCAGAGTCGCCGGCGGCAAACTGTTCATCGGAGAAGCCGCCGTTTTGGACGTCCCCGGCGCTGCGGACGGAGAAGTCTGCGTCGGCGTGCGCCCGGAGGGCTTCCAGCTCGACGAAAACGGCCCGCTGCGCTGCGCGCTGAGCAACGTGGAGGTCATGGGGCGCGACGTGAGCATCGTCGCTTCGCACGCGGCCTGCCGGAGCACCGTGCTGCGCGCCATCATCAATTCCGACAGCCGGGTCGACCCCGAGGCGGCGACGGTGCGCTATTCGCTCAAGCCGCACAAGGTCTTCCTCTTCCACAAGGACACCGGGGAGCGCATCCCCTTCTGAGCAAACGGGAGGACGGGCACATGCGACCCACCGAACAAACGGCGCGCGCCCGGGAATTCGTCGCGCAGGTGGCGCAGCTGGCCGCGAGGCACGGCCTGAATTTCTTCGTCGTGACGGACGGCGCCAGCGGCATCAGCAACACCTCCAACCCCGCCGTGGAGCACGCGCGCAAATGCCACATGGAATGGGAGCGCGCCCACGGCATCGACCCGGAGCACGACTGGTCCGACGACCCCTGCACACAAACACGCGAAAGGAGCCCCTCGCCATGAAGATCACCGTCATCGGCAGCAGCCACGGCGTGCCGGAACCGAACCGCAAATGCGCCTGCATCCTGCTCGAGCTGGGCGAGCGCGTCTATTTTATCGACATGGGCGCAAACGCCGTCGAAGCGCTGCGCACGCGCGGCATCCCGGTCGAAAGCGTGCGCGCCGTGTTCATCACCCATATGCACGGCGACCACACCAACGGACTGATCCCCTTTGTGGATCTGCTCCATTGGTATTTCACCAAGGCCGACCCGGAGATCTTCCTGCCCAACATCCGGGCCGCCGAGGTCATCGGCGAATGGCTCGTCGCCGCGCAGAACGAATGCAAGCGCGAGATGCGCTATCGTCAGACCGCGCCCGGGCTCCTCTTTGATGACGGCGCGCTGCGCGTGACGGCCGTCTCCACGCAGCACTGCGCAAATTCCTATGCCTATCTTATCGAGGCGGAGGGCAGGCGCGTGCTCTTCACGGGCGATCTCAAGCGCCCCGGGGTGGATTTCCCCGCCTGCGCGCTCGAGAAGCCGCTCGACCTGCTCGTGTGCGAATCGGCGCATTTCCCGGCCACGGAATATCTGCCTGTGCTGGAAAACGCGCGCGTGGAGCAGGTCTGCTTCACGCACTATTCCGACACCTTCCTCCCCTCCGTGCTGCAGACGATCGCCTCGCTGCAGGAGCGGGGCGTGCGCGCGAGCCGCGCCCTCGACGGCACGGAGCTGCGCCTCTGAGCCGCATACATGCAAAAAAGAGCCGCTTCCGCAAGGGAAACGGCTCTTTTTCTCTTCTTCTCAGGCCTCGACGAAGGCGTCCTTGCCCAGACCGCAGACGGGGCAGACCCAATCCTCGGGGATGTCTTCCCAGGCAGTGCCGGGCGCGATGCCGCTGTCCGGATCACCGACGGCGGGATCATACACATAACCACAGGGGCATTCATATTTCTTCATAGAGCAATCCTCCTTCATTTCAATGGCAGCCGGTGCGCTGCTTGCTTTCTCTCTTATTATACACGATTTCATACACGCCGAAACATGCCGCGGCGTTTTTTTCAAAAAAATCCCCCGATTTCTGCGGCATTACTCCCGCCAAGCGGCAAACAACGCCCGTTGTGCAGTTTGCATATAAAATCGGTATGATATTAAGCGTTGCATTCGGGGGCGGGATATAGTATAATAGGCTTGATGTCCGGCATTTTGCAAATGAACGGATAAGCTAAGGAACAAGGAGAGATTTAAGATGAACCGGAACGCATGGAGAAAGGTATTTTCGATGGTGCTCGTCCTGTGCATGCTGTGGAGCTTTACGGCGCAGGCCCGCGAAACGGCCGACGGCACTACTGAACCGGCGCTCAAGCCGCAGTATACGATCGAAGTGGACGGCAAGAACGGCAAGATCACCCTGAACAACGGCGCGACGGAGCTTTACGACAAAGTGTACGTCCGTTATTCCATCGGCTACAACATCGAGACCACTTCCTTCGCGGTCGTCATGGCGCTCAGAGTGACCTGGACCGAATCTCAGGAAGGCATCGTCGGCACCTTCGTAACGCCGAACGTGCAGAGCAGCGGCACCTTCACCGGCGCGAGCTACATCGTGACGACGAACGCCAACGCCGACGAGCTGAGCGTCGCTCAGGCCGCGGCAGATTCTCTGGGCATGCTCATCCGCTGATCCCTTTCCCGCACCCAACCGCCGTCTCCGCCCTCTGTTCCAAGGGGCGGAGACGGTTTTTTGTTTGCGTTGCGGTTCCGGACATACTGTGTTATAATATAGGAGAGACAGCGGCCGGTCCGGCCGTAGAACCCATAAAAAGGAGACGAAGTTATGAAAAAAACATCCGGCGCGAAATACTCTCTTTTCATTGCAGCGCTGCTGCTGAGCCTTGTGTTTGCTGTCGGCGCACAGGCAGACACGGAGGGCTCATTCACCTACACCGTGACCGACGGCCAGGCGACGGTCACCGGCTGCAGCATCAAATCCGGTCAGGTAGAGATCCCCGCCGTACTGGGCGGTTATCCGGTGACCGCGATCGGCCAGTCCGCCTTTCGTTCGAATTCCGGGATCACCTCTGTGACGATCCCTTCCTCCGTCACGTCCATCGGCCTGCACGCCTTTTATGCCTGCGAGGGCCTGGAGAGCGTTGATATCCCCTCTTCCGTCCGGTACATTCACGAAGGCGCCTTCATCTACTGCAGCAGTCTGAACAGCGTGGTCATCCCCTCCGGCGTCACGACCATCAACACAGACACCTTCGCCGGCTGCAGCAGCCTGTCGAACGTGACGATCCCTTCTTCCGTCACGTCCATCGGCGACAGCGCCTTTTCCTTGTGCAGGAGCCTGACGAGCATTACCATTCCCGATTCCGTCACGACGATCGGCAGCAACGCCTTTAACGGAAACCGAAACCTGACGAGCGTGACCCTGCCCGATTCTCTCAAGATCATCCGCTACCACGCCTTTTTGCATTGCGGACTGACGAGCGTGACCATCCCGGGCTCTGTCACCAACATCGGCGACAATGCCTTCTACCGCTGCGAAAACATGACGAGCGCGACATTCGAAGGCACCGCAGAACCCGAGCACGGCACGGGCGTCTTCGGCAACACCAACGTCACCTCCGTCAACGTTCCCACGGGCTACACCGGCGACACCTTCTGCGATGTGCCGGTCAAGCGGCCCAACGGCGTCGTGCAGCCCACATACGAGATCAAGGTGGACGGCAAAAACGGAACCGTCTCCCGCACAAACGAGACCAGCAAGGTCTACGATGATATGTACGTGCGCTTCTCCGTCGGCTACGACCTCGGCGGAACGGCCTACGCCGTGGTCGCCTGCGTCGATGTCGATTGGGAAGAAGGCCTGGAGGGCGCTGCGGGCTCCTTCACCGTCCCGAGGATCCAGGGCGCAGGGACCTGCACCGGCGAGAGCTACATCGTGACGACAAACGCCAATGCCGACGAGCTCACCGTCGTCGCCGCCATGAAGGATTCCTTCGGCGTGCTGATCCGGTAAGAAAGCCTCCGCCGCAGGCACCCCGGGCCTGCGGTAAACCAGCCGTATGCCCGGAAATGATGCGAGGATACTCCGAGCATGCATAAACAAGAAGAGAGCCTCCCGACATGGGAGGCTCTCTTTTAGAGTTTTGCTCTCGTCGCCACGTTCAATCGTATCAAAGTGGTTTAAGAGTGGTTTAAATTGGTTTAAGTTTCGCCCCTCGCGCCCCTCAAAAACCCTTGTATTTCAAGGTTTTTCAATCGATGGGCTTCATGGTGGGGAACAGCAGCACGTCGCGGATGG
>JAUMYC010000054.1 GCA_030528845.1 Eubacteriales bacterium | reverse complement strand
TGGATGTGTACAAGCGCGACGCGCAGGTGTTCATCGCCGGCAACGGCGGCAGCGCCGGCACCGCCAATCATTTTGTTTGCGACTTCAGCAAGAATGCGCTGCCCTATGACAAGCGCCGCTTCCGCATCATCTCTGTGTGTGATAATGTGGAGAAGATCACCGCATACGGCAATGACTTCTGCTTTGAGGATATCTTCAGCTTCCAGCTGGGCAACCTCATGCGCCCGGGCGATGCGCTGATCGTCATCAGCGCCAGCGGCAACTCGCCGGACCTGGTCAAGGCCTGCGACTATGCCAAGTCTATCGGCGGCAAGATCATTGCGCTCAGTGGCTTTGGCGGCGGCAAGATCTGCAGCGGCGCGGACGCCGTGCTCAAGAGCGATCTGCGCAGCTATGAAATGATCGAGGACCTGCACTCTGCGATCATGCATATGATCGTCTGCTGGTTCAAGGCCAACCAGGATCAGCTTGACTGAAAGCAGAATACGGAGATAAAGGCAGACGCATAGGCAATCGTGAAGTATTCCGCTGAAAACGGACATTGAATAAAATCACCTCTCGTTGCAGGATCACTGCGGCGGGAGGTGATTTTGCATGAAAATCAGACAATATGGTCCTTAGATGGTGGAGCTAAGGAAAAAAGACTGAACCAAAAGAGAGAGCGACACAAAAGTCGGATTGAAATATACACCCATGAAAAACAATCGGCTGTCTCTGGCTATAAAAATAACCGTCTTTTCTATAAAATTCCTCAAGATTAATTAAAATGTACTCAATTTATAATTTATACTCAAAAGACATAAAAGAAGCCCGGAAATCGAGCTATTGCTTGATTTCCGGGCGATGTTTTGTTATTCCCACTCTACCGCCAGATCTGATTTTCTCATGCAAAACCACGCTTTTCCATCGTTTTTCATTCGTATTATCCGCTTATTTCAGCCATTCCTCAGCGTCCGCGACTTTTTTGTAGCCAATTTGTAGCCATGTCTGATTCACCTCAAAACCACATGACACAACTGCAAATGAATGATTCAAAGGAGATTGCTAAATGGAAAAACTGATATACGATTCTTCCAATGGTCTCTGGTATGAGCTACAGGGAGATTACTACATTCCGTGTCTGTCCATTCCAGAAACAAAGCCGGTCGGCAGGTGAGGAAGAAAGCATCTGCGATACCTTCAGGAGCATCGCCGTTTATTGTACTCGACACTTCTTCTCAGCGGAAAACTGAATCACTATCTGCTGAATATTGACCGTGAAGCACAGGAATTATTCGATCGACTCATGACCCAGCTTATTGAGGAAAAAGAGATTACGGAGCAGCTTAAGGAACATGATCAAATGGCATGGGTCAGAATGATGAACACAGTCCGCAATATCGCTGAAGAAATCGTCAATGATGAGGTAGTCATGAGATAGAATACCGAAAGATGTCACAAGATCAGCCAAGCAGATCAACCGCTCGGCTGATCTTTTTTGTCTTCAAGAAAACCATAAAATCAGTGTCTCAATATTGCCTGTCAAAACTGGCAAGCAATGCATGTGGATATCCACTTGCTCTGCTTATTGAGGGCACCGCCCCCAATCCCCTTATGAACGCACGGTGAACCCGTGCGGCTGCGCCCTTCTTCGAAGTGCTTTCTTCATTTCAAAATTCCATATCATTTTCAAAAACATAAGCATGAAACCGCTCTGCAGGATGCGTTTACTGCAAAGCGGTTTCATGTTTTTGAGAGGAGGATATATGTAAAAGCACAAATGTGCTGGTATTGGTGTTAGCCTTTATTGTTTTCGATTTTCTTCCTCACAGCAGTTTTCTTTTCCGGTTTTTGGAATCCTTTTCGACATTCTTCTTAGAAGCTGCCGCTTTCCGGACCGCAGGCTTTTTGATAACCTTGCCCTCCTTGAGCACAACCGCCGTCCTTGCCGGCAGATACAATTCCACAAAGAATTGTCCGTCAAATTCCTTCACCGGATATACCTGATGGGCTACCTGGTCAAAGCCGCCATATTTTCCATCGTCGCTGCAAAGCTCTACGGTGTAATCGGTATTGCGCGGCACGGGCACCAGCACATTGGTCAGGGAATTGCTCGCATGGAAATTGAATGCGAACAGCAGTCCATTGCGGTAGAATACAACCGTTTGCTCCGGCGCTTTCATCAGTCTGAGATCGCCGAAACGGGAAGCAAACATTTTGCTCTTTTTCGTCAGCGCCACCATGTCGCGGTCGAATTCATTCAGCCACTGATACTTGAGCAGTTCATTTTCTTTCAGGCTCCACTGGCGGCGGCAGTAGTGGAAGCTCCAGCCATTGCCCTCGCGCGGAAAATCGATCCATTCGGGATGACCAAACTCATTGCCCATGAAGTTGAGATATGCTTCGCCGGCAGCGCCAAGCGTAAACAGACGGATCATCTTGTGCAGCGCGATTGCGCGGTCGATCACCGGATTGTGACAATCCTTGTTCATATCCGTGTACATCGCTGCATCTGCCAGGCGGAAGATCATCGTCTTATCGCCTACCAGCGCCTGATCGTGGCTCTCGACATAGGCGACGGTATTTTCGCCCGGGCGGCGCAGGCACATTTCGCCCCACATCTTGTTGATGTCCCAGAATTCGTCCTGCGTCTCCTTTACCGTGCGCACCCACATGTCCGGCAGACCCATACCCAGGCGATAGTCAAATCCAACGCCGCCATCCTCAATCGGCAGGCCCATGCCCGGCATGCCGGACATATCCTCGGCGATGGTGATCGCGCGCGGATTTACCTCGCGAATGAGATCGTTGGCCAGCTGCAGATAGGTAATCGCCTCCACATGCGTGTTGTAGGAAAAATACTTGTCGTTGGAATCAAAGTTTACACCAAGACCATGATCGTGATAGAGCATGCTTGTCACGCCGTCGAAACGGAAACCGTCGAAGTGATATTCCGTCATCCAGAACTTGAGATTGGAGAGCAGGAAGTGAATGACGCCGGTCTTGCCATAGTCAAAGCACTTGGTGCCCCACGCCGGATGATCGCCCTTTTCACCTGCATGGAAGAACTGCCACTCAGTGCCGTCGAACATGTTGATGCCCTCGGCTGTGTTCTTCACCGCATGAGAATGCACGACGTCCAGCAGCACGCGGATGCCCAGCCTGTGCGCTTTGTTGACCAGATACTTGAGATCCTCAGGACGGCCAAACCAGCTGGAGGCAGCAAAGAAACTGGACACCTGATAACCAAAGCTGCCGTAATACGGATGTTCCATGATGGCCATCAGCTGCACGGCGTTGTATCCAGCTTCCTTGATGCGAGGAAGTACCTTGTCGGCAAACTCCAGATAGGTGCCGACCTTGCCTTCCTCCTGCGCCATGCCGACATGCGCCTCGTAGATATAGAGCGAATCCTCACCCTTGAAGCGGCCGTCCGTCCATTTGAACGGCTTGCTTTCATCAACAACCTCCGCACAGAAAGCTGTCGTCGCAGGATCCTGTACGACGCGGCGCGCATAGAGGGGAATATGCTCCGTGCGCGTCATGTTAGCGTCCACGATGGTCTTGACCTTGCAGCCGTCCCAAAGCGCGTCATCACCCTCAAGCACCAGTTCCCAATTGCCATCGCCGATATTCGTCAGCGGATGGCTGAGCCACTGCCAGCTGTTGAAATCGCCGGTGAGATAGAGCTGATGCGCGCCAGGCGCCCACTCGCGATAGACCCAGCCGCCCTCGATACGATGGAAGCCGTAGTATTCATGTGCATTGGCAAAGTCGATCAGCTTGCCATCCTCGCCGATCAGGCGGCGCTTCGTATCGCGATAGAGCTGCATGCGCAGGTCGATATCGCCCGAAAAACACTGCAGTTGGGGATTGAGTTCCAGGATTCTATACATCTTCATTTCCTCCGTGATCACGCAAATGCATCCAGCGCCAGCTTGAACGCGCCATAGGCGCCGGCGTCATTGCCAAGGCTTGCCAGCACAATGCGCGTACCCCGGCAGGCGTGGAAAGCATAGCGAGCAAAGGCCTGCGTTGCTCCATCCACAAGCATCTGTCCGGCCTTGCTCACGCCGCCGCCCAGCACAATCACCTCAGGATCCATCGTGCAGCAGACATTCGCCAGGAACATGCCCAGCAGATCAAACATCTGATCCAGAATCTTCATCGAAGCAATATCTCCCTTTTTTGCCGCGTCGAAGACATCCTTGCAGTGGATGACGCGCTTTCTTCTGAGTACGCTCTCATCATCGTGCGCAGCCAGATAGCGATTGGCAAGACGCACAACGCCTGTAGCAGAGCAATACTGCTCCGCACAGCCGCGCTTACCGCAGCCGCAGATTTCGGATTCCGTGGGATTGAGCACCATATGACCGATCTCTCCGCCTGCACCATGTGCGCCGCCGATGATCTTTCCATCCAGTACAATGCCTCCGCCGATGCCCGTACCCAGCGTTGCCATCACCATGGACCGGCTACCTGCGCCGCTGCCCTTCCAGCATTCGCCCAGCGCAGCAACATTGGCGTCGTTGCCGCCCTTAACCGGAAAGCCGGTCAGGCGGGAGAGCTCGCCATGCAGATCCACCATGCCCCAGCCTAGATTCACGCAGCGATTCACGATGCCCTGCTCATCCACAGGCCCCGGAACGCCTACGCCCACGCCGATGATGTGGTCATCTGAGATATGATTCTTCTGCAGATAATCCCGGATGGATTTCGCTGTGTCCGGCAGAATCGCGCTGCCGCCGTTTGATGTATTGGTTGTGATCTGCCATTTATCAAGCATCTTTCCCTGCTCATCAAAAAAAGCGATTTTCACAGTCGTGCCGCCAATATCCACGCCAAAGCCATAGCGCATGGTGATTCCTCCTGTGTATTTCAGCAATTAAGCATGTCCAGCGTGCTGGTTTTGGCGATGCTCTTTCTCAGCGCCGCGCGCAGCGGCAGCACGCTGGAAGGAGACACGGACAGCTCGTCGATGCCCATCGCCAGGAACGTGGGCAGCAGAGAAAGATCCGCGCCCAGCTCGCCGCAGATGCCGATCCAGATGCCTGCCTTGTGCGCAGCATCCGCCGCCATCTTTACCGCGCGCAGCACGGCGGGATGATGCGGATCGTAGAACTTGCCCAGATCGTTGCACTGACGGTCGCAGGCCAGGGTGTACTGCGTCAGATCGTTGGTGCCCACGGAGAAGAAATCAACTTCCTTGGCCAGTTCTTCTGCAATGAAGACGGAAGACGGCGTTTCGATCATGATGCCGATTTCCGTATCCTTGCTGTAGGGAATGCCCTCTTTCTCCAGTTCTGCCATCACCTTTTGGCAGGCGCGCTTGCACTCGCGCACCTCCCATACGGAGGTGATCATCGGGAACATGATGGCAATCTTGCCATACGCAGAAGCACGATACAGCGCGCGCAGCTGGCTGCGGAATACCTCCGGTCTGTTCAGGCAGATGCGGATTGCGCGTACGCCGAGGGCGGGGTTCTCCTCCTTCTTCATATCGAAGTAATCCACCTGCTTGTCCGCACCGATATCCAGCGTGCGGATGATGACGCGCTTGCCATTCATCGCAGCAGCGACAGTCTTGTACGCCTCGAACTGCTCGTCCTCCGTCGGATAATCGCTCGCCGCCAGATAGAGGAACTCGCTGCGGAACAGGCCGATGCCCTGACCATCATTGGCGATCACGGCGGAGACGTCCTCCACAGAGCCGATGTTGCAGTAGACGTTCACCTTCTGGCCGTCCAGCGTCACATCCTCCTGACCCTTCATGCTGCTCAGAAGCGCCTTCATCTCTTCCTGCTTATCCAGCTTCTCCTTGAGCGCCAGCATGGTCAGCTCATCCGGCTCGATATACAGGCTGCCGGTTTCTCCATCCACATACGCAAGGCGGCCGCTCAATTCATCCTTGAGCGCATCGCCCAGGCCGCAGATCGCCGGGATGCCCATCGTGCGGGCCAGAATCGCCGTATGGCTGTTTCCGGAGCCGCCCTGCGTGGCAAAAGCAAGAATCTTGCTCTTGTCCAGTTGAATCGTCTCCGACGGCGCGAGATCGTCCGCAGCGAGAATCACCGGTTCATCGGAATCAATGCCGCCTTCGACAATGCCCAGCAGGTTGCTGACCAGCCTGCGCGCCACATCGCGCACATCCGCCGCACGCGCGCTCATATAGGCGTCATCCATCGCCGCAAACATTTCGGCGAACTGCTCTCCCGCCTGCTCTACGGCGTATTCCGCGCAGCAGCCTTCCTCTTCGATTAAGGAGATGATCGCCTCGACCATGTCCTCATCCTCGACAAACATCGCGTGCGTTTCAAAGAGAATCGCAGATTCATCGCCCGCCTCTTCCCTGCAGCGGTCGGCAAGCGCTGTCAGCTGCAGGGTCGCAGCTTCCTGCGCGGCGGCAAAGCGCGCCTTTTCGCTCTCAACGTCTTCCACGATGCATTTGGTAACGGTATTGTCCTGACGCTTGAAGAAATAGAGTGGTCCCTTGACGACGCCCTTGGATACGCCCTTTCCCTGAAGTAAAACCATGTTTTTCCTCCCCGAATGGTCTAATGTGTTTCAATCGCATGCGTTTATGCAAATCATGCCTGAATAAACGCATGCGATTACGGATTCCACAGCACAGAGCAGAGAAGGGGGATTCCTGCTCTGTGCTGCGGATCAAGAAAAGAGGTGTATATCGGAAACCGCTTTCCCGAGCAAGCGGATGTCCGTGTTACAGATTGGACGTGAAAAAACCGTCCATGGCAGCAATCGCCGCTTCTTCGTGAATGCCTTCCGCCGTAACCGTGACAGTATGCCCCTGCTTCACGCCCAGGCTCATCACCTTCATCAGCTGGCTCGCCTTGGCAGTCTTGCCATTGCAGGTAATTGTCACCTCCGTGTCAGCATACATCTTGGCGGCCTTGGCCAGCATGCCGGCCGAACGGGCATGAATGCCAAGCTTATCGGTGATGGTGTAGTTAAACTTCTTCATGTTTATTCTCCTCCTGCTTTTTCAGCAAATGATAAGCTTCCCAGTTCATGCGGCCATAGCACTTGGTCATGTCCAGCATGTCCGTCAACAGTACCTTCGTCAGCTGCTGCTTCGTCACGCGCCAGCGCCAGTTGGCACCGATGGTGGACGGCTTGTTCATGCGGCAGCTGTTGTCAAGGCCAAGCCAGTCCTGCATCGGCACGATGCAATACTTGGCATTGGATCGCATCGCTGCGGCGATGAAGGGCTTATAGAGCTCCTCTTTGGGGGTATTCATGTCATAGAGATAGCGGCGGGCCATCTCAAGCTCTTCCTCGGTGATGGAATCCAGCCAGCCGGAAACCGTCTCGTTGTCATGCGTGCCGGTATAAGCAACGCTGTTTTCCACGTAGTTGTGCGGCAGATAATCGTTGGCAGAGCCGGAATCGCGGGAATCAAACGCAAACTCGAGCACCTTCATGCCCGGGAAGCCGCTCTCGCGCACAAGCTGACGCACGGTGTCCGTCACATAGCCCAAATCTTCGGCAATGACTTCATGCCAGCCGAGGTTCCACTGCGCACAGCGGAACAGATCAATGCCCGGGCCCTTTTCCCAGTGGCCCGTCTTGGCATTCTCGCTGCCTGAGGGGATGGAGAAATACTCGTCAAAGCCGCGGAAGTGATCGATGCGCGTCACATCATAAAGCTGGTAGCAATACCACAGACGGCTCATCCACCAGCTGTAGCCGGTCTGCTTGTGATAGTCCCAGCGGTAAAGCGGATTGCCCCAGAGCTGGCCATCCGCCGAGAAACCATCCGGCGGGCAGCCGGCCACAGCGGTGGGCATGTTATTACCATCGAGCTGGAACAGCTCCGGATGCGCCCAGGTATCCGCGCTGTCCATGGCGACATAGATCGGGATATCGCCGATGATCTTGACGCCGTTTGCGTTGGCATAGGCCTTGAGCGCGCGATACTGCTGGCTGAACTTGAACTGCAGATACTGCTGGAACTCGATATCAAAGTAGAGCTCGCGGCGGTAGTAATCCAGCGCGTAGCCCCAGCGCAGGCGGATATCCTCCGGCCATTCATACCAGCACTTGCCGCCGAAGAAATTCTTGAGCGCCATGAACAGCGCATAATCGGCAAGCCACCAGCTGTTTTCGCTGACAAAACGCTGATACTCGCTGTCACGGCTGATATCCGCGCGCTCATAGGCCTTGCGCAGCAGCGGATAGCGCACATTGTAGAGCTTTTCGTAATCGATATCCTGCGCATCGCTGCCGAAGTCGCAGCTATCGCATTCCTCGCGCGTGAGTACGCCCTCCTCGATCAGCTTGTCCAAACTGATGAAATACGGGTTGCCGGCGAAGGTGGAAAAGGACTGATACGGCGAATCGCCGTAGCTGGTCGGGCACAGGGGCAGGATCTGCCAGAAGGTCTGGCCTGCATCCCTGAGATAATCGACAAAGTCATAAGCGGCCTTGTCAAAGCAGCCGATGCCGTATTTTGACGGCAGGCTTGTGATGGAGAGAAGAACACCGGCGGATCTGCTCATGGCGGATACGCTCCTTTCGATTTGCGTTTACGGGGTTTCAATCTCGATGCCAAAGTGATCGGAGACGACAGGACCGTTTTCCCCATTGAAAATGACCTTTGAAGACAGGACCGGCACGCTGTGGCTGCACCAGATCTGATCGATGCGCATGCCCTCGAGCTTCTCCGGCTCGGCAATCTTGTCGCGCCAGCCGTCGATGACGCCGCGCACGGTCATACCGCCGTCTTTCTCGCGGGCAAGCAGATAGGTATCCAGCCATCCGCTTCTATCGATCAGATCATAGCTTTCATGACGTACCTCGGCAGGGCCGTTGAAATCGCCCATCAGCCAGACCGGCGCTTTCTTCTGCTTTTCAAAAAGCATTCGGCTCAGCGTCTTCCACTGATGGCGGAAGGGCTCTTCGCTGTCGTTCCACCAGCCCATGTGCACGGTGTAAAACCAGTCGTCCATGTCCTCCAGCTGCACGCCGAGCACCTTGCGCGTCTTCCAGTTGGTGTACTCGTCCACGCTGCTGATGCGGAATGCCTCTGCATGCCGGATTTTGTGATTCAGACAGAGAATCGCCAGACCCTCGTCGTACTTGCCGTAGCCGATCTTGATCGGCTGCCATGCCCACGAAACGGGAATGCCTACGGCATGCAGCCGCTTGGCAATCACCGCAGCGTGATTATCCTCGCGCAGCGGCACGCCGCGGGAGAGCTGCATCAGCCCTCTGTGCATATGCGGCGGCGCTTTAGGCGCGCTGATGGTCTGGTTGACCTCCTGCAAAGCGATGACGTCCGGCTGCTCAGTCAGAATGCGATCGATAAACCATTCCAGCTTCTCAGCATAGTTTTCTTCCTGAAGGCTGTGCGTGTTGAGTGTCAGGAGTTTCATACGATCCTTCTCTTTCTAAAACGCCCTGCACAGGAAGAAGGCGAAGGGGAAGCCTTCTTCCTATGCAAAGGCAGGGGGACGCTTACAGAATGTCGTTGATGTCGGACTTGAGCACGTCCGCCTTCGGACCGTAGACAGCCTGAATGCCGCCGTCCTTGATGAGCAGGCTCAGCGCGCCCTCGGCCTTCCATGCAGCCAGTTCCGCCACCTTGGCAGTATCCTTGACGGTCACACGAAGACGGGTCATGCAGGCGTCCACCAGCGTGATGTTCTCGCGGCCGCCCAGCAGCGCGATGATGCGTTCGGCCTGGCTGCCATTTCCGGCGCCGACGATCTTGTTTTCAACAGGTTCTTCAGAAGCGCCCTCGTCGGTGTAATTGCCCAGACGGCCCGGGGTGGCCAGCTTCAGCTTGCCGATCATGATATAGCCCACCGCATAGCCGATCGCCAGGAACGCGACGCAGCAGATCAGGAAGTTGACGATGTCCATGCCAAGGCCCGCCTTCAGGCTCATCGGCACGCGGGTGAGGAACTCGAGATTGCCAAAGGAATGCAGGCGCAGATCCATCAGGCCCGCCATCGCGAACGCGCAGCCCTGCAGGATG
Source organism: Eubacteriales bacterium (assembly GCA_030528845.1). The sequence continues at coordinate 3,012 of JAUMYC010000054.1, read as the reverse complement.
GCGTAGACGATGTACAGCGGCAGTGCGCAGAACATGAACATGAACTCGATCGGCTCGGTGACGCCGGTGAGGAACACAGCCAGCGCAGTGGAGACGAACATGGAGCGGTACTTGGCGCGCTTGTCAGCGTCCACGCGGCGATACATCGCCAGCGCCACGCCCAGCAGCAGGCCGGTCGCGCCGATCATCTGGCCAACCTTGAAGCGGGCCGGGATGACGGTGGCGAGCAGATTGTCATAGGCCGCCATGTTGCCGGCGTCCTTGAAGTTGATCAGGTCGGTGACCCAGGCAAGCCACAGCGGATCCTGGCCGAAGACCTCAGCGCCCGCATTGATGCCGGTCTGGATCATGTAGGTGCCGCCGAAGGAGGTGTAGTTCATCGGGATGGTGAGCATGTGATGCAGACCGAAGGGCAGCAGCAGACGCTCGAGGGTACCGTAGATGAAGGGAGCGAGCACCGGCGCGGTATCCGCGGAATTGGCGATCCACACGCCGAAGTTATTGATGCCGGTCTGGATCAGCGGCCAGACAACAGCCATGATCAGGGAGATGACAACGGAGTACGCGATGACCGCCATCGGCACGAAGCGCTTTCCGTTGAAGAAGGCGAGGGCGTCCGGCAGCTTGCGGAAGTTGTAGAACTTGTTGTAGACCACGCCGCCGACAAAGCCCGCGATGATGCCGATGAACACGCCCATGTTGAGCGCCGGGGAGCCGAGGATGTTGGTGAAGTAGTTGCCAACCAGCATCTCCTGACCGAAGAAGGAGTATACGACCGCGCTGCTGTCCGCCAGCATATCGGTGGTCACGCCGAACACCGCGCCGGTGATGCGGTTGATGAGGATGAACGCGATCACGGCCGCAAACGCGCCGCCCGCGCGCTCCTTGGCCCAGCTGCCGCCGATCGCTGCAGCGAAGAGGATGTGCAGATTGGTGATGATGGCCCAGCCGATGTTTTCCATCGTGGAGCCGATGGTCATCAGGATCGAAATATCTGCGCCCATCATCTGGATCAGCTTACCGATGGAGAGCATCATGCCGGCAGCGGGCATGACCGCAATGACGGTCATGAGCACCTTGCCCAGCTTCTGCAGGAAGTCAAAGTTGATGAAGCTCTTCTTTTCCTTCTTCTCTTCGACGGTTTCCTGCACGGCAGCCGGCGCAGTCTCTTCCTGCTTCGCCTCGCCAAGGGTGAGCACAACGCTCTTGCCCGCAGTGACGCTGCCCGTAGCAGCGGTCATCACCAGCTCGTCCGCGCCGTCGCACACCAGCACCGGCGTGATGGTCGGGATGTTGTTCTTTTTCAGCACATCCAGATCGACCTCGGCGACCAGATCGCCAGCCTTCACCTTGTCGCCCTCCTTGACATGAGCGGTGAAGCCCGCGCCCTTGAGCGCAACAGAGTCGATGCCTACGTGCACCAGAATCTCAAGGCCGTCGTCGCTGGTGAAGCCATAGGCATGCAGCGTTTCAGATACGGTGGAAACTTCGCCGTTTACAGGGCTTACGATCTTTCCGTCTTCCGGGATGATAGCGGCGCCGTCGCCCAGAACCTTCTGGGAGAAGACCTCGTCAGGCACTTCGCTCAGTGCGATCACCTTGCCGCTCAGCGGCGCGATGACCTTCTTTTCGTTGTTCATGCGTACACCTCTTCGTCTTTTTGTTGTTTGCGCAATTTTGCATTTGTATTTGCATTAAGTTTCCGCAAATAATATAATACATTTACGCAAATTTTGCAAACAATTTTCCTAATATTTTCAATTTTTGTTGCATAATATCAAGATCGCATGCTCGGATTTGGGCATGTACGCAAGTATATCACCCTCATTTGCACGCTGTTTGCGCAAATTTTCATGCAACACACTTGACGAGAGCTGCTTTTTCCTCTACAATAGACGCATATAAGGAGTGAACAACATGGCCGTAACGATCAAAGACGTCGCCTCTCTTGCAGGCGTTTCCCCTTCTACAGTGTCCCGCGTATGCAACGACAATCCCTCCATCAGCAAAGAAACGCGCGAGCGTGTGCGCAAGGCGATGGCGCAGCTGGGTTATGAGCTCAGCCCGGCATCTGCCACCGCGCAGGAATCCCGCGCTATCCGCATGATGGGCATTATTCTGCCGGCCTCTCAGCGGGAGACCTATAACAATTCCTTCTATCTGGAAGCGATCCGCGGCGTAAGCAAGTACTGCAACATGCACGGCGCTGCCAGCATGATCATCACCGGCAGGGATGATCACGAGGTGCTGTGTGCGCTTGACAACGTGCGCGCAAGCGGGCAGGCAGACGGATTTATTCTCGTGTATTCCAAGAAAAACGATCCCGTCGTGGAATACCTGGTGGAGCACGGCCTTTTGTATGTGCTCATCGGCAAGCCGAGCCAGAGCGAAACGCCTACAATCTGCATCGACAACGACAATCTGCTTGCCGGACGCGAAGCGACGGATTATCTGTATGACCTTGGCCACAGGCGCATTGCCTATCTGAGCAGCGGCAATACCTATCTTTTCTCCGCAGACCGCAAGAGCGGCTATCAGCTTTCGATGCTTCAGCACAATCTGCCCGTTCTCGAGGAGGACTGCGTGGAACTGGATGGCCTGCGCGAGGGCAGCACGGACAAGCTGCGAGCCTTGCTGCAGCGCGAAGACCGCCCTACCGCTGTGGTTGTCAGCGACGACCTGCTTGCCGTCGCCTTGGAGCGCATTTGTATTCAGATGGGTCTGTCTATCCCGGACGACCTTTCCATCATCTCCTTCAACAACTCTTTCCTCGCACAGCTCACCACGCCCCAGCTGACCAGCGTGGACGTCAATTCCCTGCAGCTGGGCTACGAGGCTGCCAGCCAGATCGCCAATCATGCAGACAACCCGAATCTGATGGCGAGTAAGATCATCGTTCCGCACAGAATCGTCGAAAGAAGCAGCTGCAAAGCGCTATAAAAAATAGAAATCCGCCTCAAGGCAGCTTCCAATAAGACAGTATGAAAACTACTGACATAGGGTAGCTGCCAA
>JAUMYC010000258.1 GCA_030528845.1 Eubacteriales bacterium | reverse complement strand
GCAGAGCCCCTCTGGCAGGGTGCCGGGCCGCAGCCCTGCGCAACAGGGGTGCAGGGGGCAGATCCCCCTGCCGGAAGAGGAGTTACCGGAATACCGGGAAGAAACGAAGAGAATCCCGTTCTTATCCAAAAGAACGGGATTCTCTTCAATGATATAATGCGATCGGGTGTTCCTGCCGCCGGCTCAGGCGTTGAGCATGAAGGCCAGATAGCCGCGCTTGGCCTCGAGCAGGTCGGCCTTGTTGATGATCTCGTAGGGCGCGTGCATATTGAGCACCGGCACGCCGGAATCGATGACGTTCATGCCGTAGAGCGCGCAGATGTAAGCGATGGTGCCGCCGCCGCCCACGTCGACAGCGCCCAGCTCGGCCGTCTGGAAGTAGACGCCCGCGTCGTCCATGAGCTTGCGCACCTTGGCGACGAATTCGGCGTTGGCGTCGTTGGAGCCGCCCTTGCCGCGGGAGCCGGTGTACTTGTTGAAGGCCACGCCGCGGCCGAGGAACGCAGTGTTCTTGCGCTCGAACTTGCCCGCGAAGGAGGGATCGTAGCCGGCGGAGACGTCGGTGGAGAGCATGGAGCAGTTGGCCAGCGCGCGGCGCAGGATAAGGTCGGAATAGGCCGGCGCGGTCAGGTTGATCAGCTCGGCGACAGCGTTTTCGAAATAGGAGGCCTGCATGCCGGTCGCGCCGACGGAGCCGATCTCTTCCTTATCGGAGAAGAGGCAGCAGCAGGTCTTTTCCGGGGTGCCCTCGATGGAGAGCAGTGCATCCAGCGCGGCGAAGGCGCAGACGCGGTCGTCGTGGCCGTAGCCGAGGATCATGGAGCGATCCAGGCCGAAATCGCGCGCCTTGCCGGCGGGAACGACTTCGATCTCGGCGGAGAGGAAATCCTCCTCCTCGATGTCGTACTTTTCCTTGAGGATGTTGAGCACGCCCGTCTTCACGGCGTCCTTTTCCTCGCCCTGCACGGGCTTGCCGCCCACGATGATGTCCAGCTGTTCGCCGTTGACATATTCGCCCGCCTTGCGGCCCATCAGCTCGCCGGAGAGGTGGATCAGCAGATCGGAAATGCCGATGACCGGGTCGGCCGGGTCGTCGCCGATGACGATGTTGACCACGGTGCCGTCCTTCTTGGCCACGACTCCGTGCAGCGCAAGGGGCTGCGCCATCCACTGGAACTTCTTGATGCCGCCGTAGTAATGGGTGTCCATGTAGGCGAAATCGCTGTCCTCATAGAGCGGGTTCTGCTTGAGGTCGATGCGGGGGGAATCGACGTGCGCGCCGACGATGTTCATGCCCTTCTCCAGCGGCTGGCTGCCCAGATGGAACAGGCAGATGGCCTTGCCCATCACGTTGACATAGACCTTGTCGCCCGCCTGCAGAGGCTTGCCTTCCTTGATAACGGCGGCCAGATCGCAATAGCCCTTGGCCTCGGCCAGCTTTACGGCGCCGGAGACGCATTCGCGCTCGGTCTTGCCCTCGTCCAGAAAAGCCCTGTAGCGAACGGCGATATCCTCGACCTGCACCAGATCGGCTTCGGTATAATTCTTCCATGCATTCTTGCGTTCCATTTTTTCGGTATCTCCTTTCGAAAATAGACTTCTGCCCCCTATGATAGCACCGTTTTCCTTCCTCGGCAAGAGGCTTTGCAAGGCGTGGGAAAGATGATATAATCAAACGGTGTCTATAACAATATGTAAGAAAGGTCTGATTTCGCTATGGATCGTTCCTTCCACATGCTCAACCGCTCCCAGATGATCGAGAAGCTGCCCGACGGCTCTCTTGCGCTGATGTTCGCCGGCGAGGCCCCGCGCCAGAGCGCCGACCAGTATTATTCCTATTATGCCAACCGCTCCTTTGTGTATATGACCGGCCTGGAGAGCGCCTCCGCCGGGTTCGTGCTCGCCATCGAAAAGCAGAACGGACAGGCGAAGGAGACGCTCTTCCTGCTACCGCCGGACGCGCATGCGGAGCGCTGGAACGGCCGCCGCGTGAAGCCCGAAGAGGCCAAGGCCATCTCCGGCATCGAAAATATCGCCTATCTGGAAGCGCTGCCGGCCTTCATGCATGCGGCGCTCTCCTCCGGCAGGATCGGCGAAGTCTGGATCGATCTGTATCGCCTCAAGGCCGACGAGCCCGACGGCCCGGCGCACATCGAGGCCGCGCGCATCGCAAAGACCTATCCGAACCTCGTCATCAAGGATCTCTGCCCCGTCATCCGCAAGATCCGCACCATCAAAAAGCCCTGCGAGATCGAAGCCATGCGCAAGGCGGCGGAGATCACCGGCGCGGGCATCCTCGCCATGATGAAGGCCAGCAAGCCCGGCATGCACGAATACGAATACAAGGCTCTGTTTGATTACGAGCTCACCAGCCGCGGCGTAGCCGAGCCCGGCTTCCCCTCCATCATCGCCGTAGGCGAAAATAACTTCTGCATCCATTATTACGATTTCTTCGGTCAGGCCAAGGACGGCGACATGGTGCTCAACGATGTGGGCGCGCGCTGGGACGGCGTGATGAACGACGTCTCCCGCGGCTGGCCCTGCAACGGCGTGTTCAGCGAGAAGCAGCGCCTGCTCTACGAGTGCGCCTACAAGACCTCCGAGTATATGTTCTCCATCATCAGGCCCGGCATGCCCATGGCGGATGTGGACAAGACCATCCATGCCTATTGCGCGCAGCTGCTGGTGGAAGCCGGCGTGCTGGACAAGGTAGAAAACGAGCGCAAGTATATGTGGCACGGCGGCGCGCATCATGTGGGCTGGGATGTGCACGATGTGGTCGACGCGACCGGCAATATCGAAGCGGGCATGGTCTTCTGCGTGGACGTGGGCATTTATGTCGAGGAATGGGGCATCGGCTTCCGCCTCGAGGATAACTGCTATGTCACCGAGGACGGCTGCGAATGCCTGACCCGCAATATCCCGCGCAGCATCGAGGAGATCGAAGCGGCTATGCGCAAGTAAGGACGAGGAGGCAGGGGGCGCTGCCCCCTGCACCCCCGTTGCGCAGCGCTGCGGCGCTGCACCCTGCCAGAGGGGCGCTGCCCCCTGCACCCCC
>JAUMYC010000257.1 GCA_030528845.1 Eubacteriales bacterium | reverse complement strand
GATCACTTCCACGCCGTCCAGATCGGGAAGGCCCAGATCCAAAAGGATCACATCCGGGTTGCAGGTGGACGCCTGGCTGATCGCCTCGGCGCCGTTTTCGGCTATGATAAATTTATATTCATGGGCTTTGAGCGTGGTCGTGATCAGATTGCGCACCGGGGCGTCATCCTCGACCACGAGGATCTGCAATTTGTTCATGGATATTCACCTCTCCAGAAGGGATGGTTACCGTAAAAACGCAGCCGCCGGGCACGTTGTCCGTGAGCGTGATCTCTCCCCCGTGCGCGTTGACGATGGACCTGCACAGCGCCAGACCCAGCCCAAGGCTGCGGCGGCTGTCTGCGATCCCGCTGTTGCCGGTATAGAACATATCGAACACGCGCGGCTTGAGCTCGTCCGGGATGCCCTCGCCCGTGTCGGAAACGCTGACCCAGACGAACCCGTCCTTTGCCCCGGCGGCGACAGAGATCTCCGAGCCGACAGGGGTATACTTGATGGCGTTGTCCACCAGATTGATGATGACCTGAATGATCAGCTTGGCGTCCATGCGCGCCAGAAGCAGCTCTTCTTCAAAGCGGACCGAGATGCGGTGCTCCGCGCTCTTTCGGTTGATATGCTTCATCGCCTCTTCGATCACTTCGTCCATCAGCTGCGCCGACATATGAAAATTCATCCGCCCTTCCTCCAGGCGGGTGACGGAAAGAAGATTCTCCACAAGGCTGATCAGCCATTGCGAATCGTCGAAGATATCGGTAAACACGCGCATGCGCGTTTCCTCGTCGAGTTTTTCATAGTTGGAAAGCAGATTTCCCGCATTGCCGGAGATGGACGTCAGCGGCGTGCGCAGGTCGTGAGAGATCGCACGCAGGAGGTCGGCCCGGAGCTGCTCATTTTTGGCCAAAACAGCCGCGAGCTCTTTTTCCTTTGCGTTGCGGTGGTTGTCCAGCGCGAGGGCGCATTCGCCGAGGATGGACAGAAGCATGCCCGATTCGAAAGAATCCAGCGGCTTTCCCTTGATGGGGATGCCCACCACTCCGTACACTCTGCTGTTGATGCGGATCGCCATATACAGGCATCGGGCCTTTTTGTTGGTCTCGGTGGTCGCGCCGGAGCGATGGCGGTTTTCATAAGTCCAACGCGCCACCGCCTGCTCCGCATCGGAGAACAGCTCTTCATAGCTGTTTTCCGGATCGACCGGAAACAGCATGCCCTTGGACAGGCCGTTCTCCCCGGCCGAATAGACGACGATGGTGCGCCCGAGCAGCTTCATCAGCTGCGTCGCGGTGATGTTGATCACCTCCGCGTCGTCCTGCGCCTTTTGGAGCATCTGATTGGTATCGAGCAGCACCTTGGTCCGAAACGCCGACTGCGCGGACAATTTGGCATGCGTTTTCAGCTTGGAGGCAAGGGTGCCCGTGATCACAGATGCGGCGAGCATGATGGCAAAGGTGACGGGATAGCCCGAATCATAGGCGTGAAAGGTCAGATGCGGCTCTGTGAAAAAAAAGTTGAACAGCATCACGCTCATCACGGAGCTGATCACGCTGCAGGCGTAGCCCTTTGTGAACAGAGACGTCAGCAGCACGCCGAGGATATACACGGTGATGATATTGGCTTCCGTAAAGCCGAGGCCATGAAACAGCAGGCCGAGAAGGGAAATGGCCGTCAGGATCGAAAGCGTGATGACGATATCCTTGGGATACGGGATCAGGTTCTGCAGAAAGGAGGCCGGACGCTCTCTGTACTTCGCGTCGGAGGCTCCGTCCGGGATGATATGGATATCCATATCCGGCGCAAGCTCGCTCAGCTTTTCCGTCAGCGTCGGCTTGCTCCAGAAATGGCGGCGGCGGATGTTGCTTCTGCCGATGACGACCTTCGTCACGCCCGATATACGGGCGAATTCGGCGATCTGAAAGGAAACGTCCTCTCCGAAGAGGGTCGTGATGGCCGCTCCGGATTGTTCGGCGAGCCGGATGTGATACTGCAGCCGTTTTTTGCTGGCCTCGTCCATCTTTTCCGAAGCGGGCGTCTGTACATACAGCGCCGTGAAGCTGCCGCCGAATGCCGCAGCCATGCGCGCGGCCGTCTTTACGATCTTGGCGTTTGAAGGCGACGGCGAGAGACAGGCCAGGATATGCTCTCTGGTGTTTATATCGTTTTTTTCCGTGGTACGGGCCATCCTGTTCCCCTCCGTTTTGCACGAACTTCCGAAACAGTATTATATGCCCAACAGGAGAAAAAATCTACTTTTTTCGTTCGAAGCGCATCTCTCCGCCGCGTTCCTCTTCCGCCGCAGCGCTGCATTGCAGCATGATCCGCACGCCGGTATGCCTTTTGCGGAAATCGCGGATCTCCCGCAGCAGCTCCTCATCGGGCACATCCTCCGTGAGCATGATGCAGGACGGCTGCCTCTGCTCGCTTTCCCGTTCCATCATATCCGGGCTTTCGTTGAGAAATCTCTCCAACTGTCCCATGAGATAATATCCAAACACGACCGAACCCAGAACGGCCACGATCAGGAGCGCGTCCCTCATACCGCTCACCACCTTGCTGCTTTCCTTTTATTATTTCTCAGAGATGGAAACACTTCTGCAGGGCTCTGTATTCGCCCAGCACGAGCATGGTCTCGCCTTCCGTCAGAACGGTATCCGGCGTGACGGAGACATTCATCTTCCCTTTTCTCTTGACTGCCATGATGTTGATGTGATACCTCTTGCGGATGTCCAGCTGGCCGATGGTCATGCCGACCCACGGCTTGGGCACGGTCACCTCAAAGATCGAGTGCGCGTCGTCCAGTTCGATGTAATCCAGGATATGATCGGAGCTGTAGCGGATCGCCGCCCACCTGGCCACCTGCTTTTCCGGATAGACCACCTCGTCCGCGCCGTTGCGCAGCAAAAACTTTGCCTGTCCGTCCCGCTCTGCGCGCGACACCACCAGCTTCGCCCCCAGTTCCTTGAGCGAGCAGGTCGTTTCCAGAGAGCTTTGAAAATCGTTGCTGATCGCCACGATGCAGACGTCATAGTTGGTAACACCCAGCGTGCGCAGGAACTCTTCGTTCGTGCTGTCACCGATCTGCGCGTTGGTC
>JAUMYC010000256.1 GCA_030528845.1 Eubacteriales bacterium | reverse complement strand
AGAATTCCGGGCTGGTGAACTCCAGCGCCAGATCGGTCAGGAAGGGCGTGAGCAGCAGCACGCAGAACACGCTGATGAGCGTGCCCATGAAGGAGGAGAACGTCGCCAGGAAGATGGCGAGGCCCGCCTTGCCCTGCTGGCCCATCGGATAGCCGTCAAGCGCCGTGGCGGCGGAGGCCGGCGTACCCGGAATATTCAGAAGGATTGCAGCCTGACAGCCGCCGGAAACCGCGCCGACGTACACGGCGATGACGACGATGAGCGCCGTCTGGTGCGGCAGGCCGAAGGACAGGCCGGTCAGCAGCGCGACGGCCATGGTGGACGTCAGGCCCGGCAGCATGCCCACAAGCAGGCCGAAGAACGTGGAGATGAGCAGCGCGAAGATATTGAGGGGCTCGCATACAATCAGGAACGCTTCGCCCAGATATGCCAAAGCTTGCATGTATTACACCTGCCTTTCCTTAGGGGAGACGAATATGGAAGATACCCTGGAAGAGCACCACGATGGCGATGACGGCCACCAGAGAGATCACGACGATCCAGCGCTTCTTGGTGGCCTGCAGGATCAGCATGATACCCAGCAGGAAAATCAGGGAAGACAGCGCAAAGCCCAGAAGTTCGATGAGGAAGAAGATGTAAAGGGCCATCCAGGCGATGCCCAGCAGCGAGAAGTGGATCAGCTTGCTGGTGCACAGGGCCTTGAAGGATTTGGAAAGCTCGCCGACAATGGTCGGGACGCTCGTGCCCTTGAGGCTGCGCAGCAGCAGAAGCAGCGCGCAGAAGATGATGGCGACGCCCAGAATGGTCGGCGTCAGGCTCGGCGAGGTCAGGATATCGCCGTGCTGCGGGCGGGCCATGTAGGTCTTGTTGATGTTCTGGCTTTCCACGACGGCATAAACGCCGATAGCGCCAACGATCAGCGCGGTCAGGAAATCCTGGTGATTCTTTTTTTCCACTTTATACACTCCCAATGCCTGGCGTGAAGACGCCGAACGTTTTTTCTGAAAAGCCGGCACATGGCCGGATACGCTGCCGGGGAATGAATTGCGCGCATGCGCGGCCGGCAGACCGATTGCAAAAGGAAGGGGCAGGCCGCCGCCTCCGGCAGCCTGCCCTCTGAATGATGGTTTTCAGTTAGAATGCGAAAGAAATCGGGGAGAGATTACTTCTTCGGGATACCGAAGGTCTCCGGAGAGACGGTCACGGAGCCGCCCTCGTACAGGGTCCAGGTGACCAGGGAAGCCAGGTTCTCGACGTACGCCTGAGAATCCTCGCGGCCATGATACTCAACCTTCATGCCCTTGGAGGCGCAGAAGTTCTTGAACGCTTCGCTGGAGGTGACGCCCGGCATCACTTCGTCCATCTTCACGAGGACATCCTCCGGCACGCCCTTGGGCAGGCAGTAGGAGATGGTCTCGCCCATCGGGACGCAGGAAGCCATTTCCGGAACGGTCTTGGTGATCGCCGGCAGCACGATGCCGTCGCCCAGATCCAGATCAGCGTCGGAGAGGATGGCCAGGCAGCGGAGCTTGCCGGCGCGCACGTGCTCGACGACCTCGGTGATCAGCTGGCAGTTCGCATCGACCTCAGCGGAGAGGGTCGCGTTGACAGCGTTGACGCCGGACTCGTACGGCATGTGGTTGTAGGTGAAGCCAGCGCCCTTGGCCAGGATCTCAGCGCCGGTGTGGCCGCCGGAGCCCGCGCCCGCGGAACCGATCTTCAGCTGGCCCGGGTTGGCCTGCGCCCACGCCACGAGCTCTTCGATGGTATTGAACTGGGACTCGGCCGGAACGACGACGACGTTCGGCGCATAAGCCAGGGTGTAGAACGTCCAGTCACGGAAGGTGACGTCGGTGTAGCCGTAGACGTTGTAGGTGACGTAGGCCTGCAGGCCGGCGCCGAGCATGGAGTAGCCGTCGGTCGGGCCGTTCTGCACGGCGAGAGTGCCCACGGAGCCGGAAGCGCCGGCGGTGTTGACGATGGTGACGTTGGTGCCCAGCGCCTTGCCAAGCTCGTCAGAGGCGGCGCGGACGGTCAGGTCGGTGACTCCGCCCGGATTCCACGGCACGGTCATGGAGATGTCGGAGCTCGGCCATTCCTTGCTGCCGAACAGGCTCAGCGCGGAAGCGGAGCTGACCATGGCCAGCACGAGGAGCATCGCAACGATCAGGGTAACGGAACGTTTCATAGAGAGGTCCTCCTTTTTTAATATCGTTCACTTCCATTTGTTTCGTTATGGAAGCAAATCGCAGATCAGGGCAGCTTGGCGACAGAGCCGCCGGCGATCAGATCGCCCTTGAGGACGACGCGCTGCCTGGCGCCGCCGGGAGAGGGATGCTCGATGCGCTCAATCAGCGCATGGGTGGCCTCGCGGCCGATGTGATGGGAGGGAAGCGTGACGTGCGTGAATGCGGGCGTGGTCATATCCACCCATGTGGGGTTGCCCACGATCGTCACGGACAGATCCTGCGGGATGCGCACGCCCCTGTCGCGCAGGCAGCGCACGCCGCCCAGCCCGGGCACGTGATAGCCAAAGACCAGCGCGGTAAGCTGGGGCTGGCTTGAAAGAAGCTCGCCTGTCTCCGCATAGCCGTCCTGCTCGGTGGAGTGGATGCAGCTGCGCACATACTCGGGGCGGTAGAGGATATTGGCCTCTTCCAATGCGCGGGCGTAGCCCAGACGGCGATCGAGCAGAGAGAGGGCTTTGGTCTGCCAGGCGATCAGGCCGATATGCTTGTGGCCGGCGCGGATCAGCGCTTTGGTCGCTTTGTATCCGGCGTCAAAATTGTCCATGGAGAAGAAGTCGTATTCGCCCTCGCAGGGAAGGGGGCGCTCCGCGATGACGTATGGACGGCGCAGTCCTTTGAGAATATCCTCGGTGATGAGGCTGTTGTCGGAAGGAATCAGCAGAAATCCGGCATACTGCTCGCGCGAGAGCATATCAAGGAGCATGGCCTCGCGCCCGGGCTGATCGTCTGTATGGTGAAGGACGGGCACATAGCCGTGATCGTAGGCCTCGCCCTCGATGCCCATGATCATCTGGCGGAAGAACATGTTTTCGATCTGAGGGAGCACGACGGCGAGCTTGCGCGGCGTATCG
>JAUMYC010000255.1:602-3111 GCA_030528845.1 Eubacteriales bacterium | reverse complement strand
GCCCGGCGCGTCCGCAGGGCGCAGCGCGCCGCAGAGCGTCGTCTTGCCGCTGCCTCTTGCGCCGGTCAGCAGGAGATGCCGCTTACCGCTGCTCCGGAAAGAATTCCAGATACAATCTGCGGTTGGCCTGAACGCAGGCATCCCGATAGGCTTCATACTTTGTCAGCCACTCCTCTCCCTGCGGGGTCAGTCTGCTGCCGCCGCCGTCTTTGCCTCCGGTCGTTCGCATGGTCAGCGCAAAGCCGAGCGCCTGCTCCGCATTGCGCATGAGCTTGAGCGCCTTGGTGTACGCCATGCCCATCCGGGCGGAGGCGGCCCGCAGAGAGCCCGTTTCCTCGACGCCCCGCAGCAGGCGGCACGGCCCTTCGCCGAAGAATTTCTCCCCTTCCTCGTCGCGGAAGGTGATCCTCGTCTCCGCTCTCACGGCGTTTCCTCCCTCTCTTTGAGCATCACGATGTGTTCTCTGCCGCGCTTATCCCGGCACAGCGCGAGGCTCACGCTGCCGTAGATCTGCGAGAGCAGTTCTTCCATGCGCGCGAGCGGATCTGCCGACGGGCGCAAAACACCCATGCACCTGCCGCCCTGCAAAAGCAGCAGCTTGTCGCAGCTGTTCAGCGCGAGAGAAGGGTCGTGCAGAGAGACGATGCCGACGCCGCCCGTTTCCGTGATCCTTCTGCGCACGATGTCGAGCATCCGATAGCGATAGCGAAAATCCAGCGCGCTCTCCGGCTCGTCCATGAGCAGCAGCCGGCAGTCCGTCACCAATGTGCGCGCGAGGATGCACATCTGCTTCTGCCCTTCGCTCAGATGCTGATAGTTCGTCTCCTCCCTGCCGCCCAGCCCCACCGCCGCCAGCGCACTCAATGCCTGTCTGCGCATGGCGCTGTCCGGCTGTTCGAGCAGCCGCAGCCGGGCGTTGAAGCCCATGAGCACTACGTCCAACGCGGAAATGTCGATGGCGACGCCGCTGCGCTGCGGGATGTAGCTGCATTTTTCCGCGATCCTCCGGGCGGAGAGCCCTTCCAGACGCACGCCCTCCAGCGTGCATTCGCCCGCATGGGGCAGGATGCCGCAGATGCTCTTGAGCAGCGTGGTCTTGCCGCTGCCGTTTGCGCCGAGCACGCCCAACAGTTCGCCCGCCTCTGCGGAAAAGGAGACGTCCTCCAGCACAGGCGCTGCGCCATACCCGGCCTTCAGGCCGATCGCCCTAAACCCTTTCATGCGCTTTTTCTCCCCCTGACGATCAGCCAGACCAGAAACGGCGCGCCGATCAGGCTGGTAAAAATGCTCACGGGCAGCTCCGTCTGCGCGACGCTGCGCGCCAGTATATCCGCGCCCAGCAGGAGCGCCGCGCCCAAAAAGCCGCTGAGCAGCATGGTGCCCGGACGATTGTCCTTTGCGAGCAGGCGTGCAGCATGCGGCGCGAGCAGGCCAACGAAGCTGATCAGGCCCGTCAGGCTCACCACGCCCGACACCGCCAGCGTGGCGATGAGCAGCACGACCAGCCGCAGCAGCGCGACGTTCGCGCCCAGCAGCCGCGCCTCGCCTTCCTCCTGCGCGAGCAGAATGATCTGCCGATGCAGCAGAAAGAGCGCGGCAAGGCACAGCGCACACAGGAGCATATTCCCGCCCATGGAGGAAGCGCTAACGCCGTTGAGGCTGCCCATGATCCAATACTCGATGGAGGCGAGTTCCCGCTCCGGGTCTGCCGCGAGCTTGAGGCACATCAGCGCCGTCTGCGCAAGGGAATGCACGGCGATGCCCGCCAGCACGATCGTGCTGTTTTTGCCGGTTTTGTCCAGCGCCGCAAGGCCGAGCGCCAGCCCGACCGCGCACAGCGCCCCGGCAAAGGAGCAGACCGTCACAGCTGCCGCGCCGGAGAGGAACAATATCCCCGCAGCAGCGCCCGCGCTCGCGCCGGAGGAAACGCCGATGATATCCGGCGAGGCGAGCGGGTTGCGGAACACCGTCTGATAGACAAAGCCGGCCGCGCCCAGCGTGAACCCGCCGACGAGCCCCATCACCGTGCGGCTCAGGCGCAGCGTATAAAACACGCGCCGCTGCATCTCGTCCCCCGCCAGCAGCTTTCCGACCGTCAGCGGGTATTTCCCCACGAACAGGCTCAGGGCGGCCAGAGCGAGCATCAGAAACGCTCCGGCCGCGCACAGCCGCTTAATTCTCGCTGTAGAGGAAGCCATAGAACTTCTCATAGTATTCGTCGATCACGGCGGCGCATTCTTCATCGGCGAAGAGGTCGGGATGGAGCACGCTTGCCAGCCACGCCGCGCCGAGGATGCCGCCGGGCACGGGGCTGTCCCACGCCTCGGCCTTGTCGGGCATCTGATACACATTTCCGCTAACGACCGCCCTGCAGCCGGAGAGGTTTGCGTCGGCGAGCACATCATCCACCGTATAAGCGGCGTCGGAGGCGAGGATGATATATTCCGGATTCCACGCCAACAGCTGTTCATAGCTGATCTCCACCCAGTACGCATCCCCGATCGTGGCG
>JAUMYC010000255.1:296-592 GCA_030528845.1 Eubacteriales bacterium | reverse complement strand
CCCGCCAGACGGATCAGGTCGGACTGATACATGGCGCTGCCCGCGGTGGAGAGCATGCTCGAATTGCCCGCGAGATACACGCTCGGAGCCTGCGCGCCCGCGAGCCTTTCGCACAGCAGCGCTTCCTGCGCATCGGCAAACTCCGTGAGCGAGCGGGCCTGTCGGCGCGACGGTCGGCCAGATCGCGAAACTGCATGGCGCGCGCGCCGTCGGCATTGCCGGCGGCCCGGACAAGGTCGCGCACGTGCGCGACGACCTCGGCTTCGACATCGCCCTCGACCACCGCGCCGACGACT
>JAUMYC010000255.1:0-286 GCA_030528845.1 Eubacteriales bacterium | reverse complement strand
GGCCCAGAGCTGCCCGGAATACAATCTGACAGAGGAGATCATTTCCGTCATTTCGCGCAGCAGCTGCTGATCCTCGGGGTTGACGAGCAGCACGTCGATCCCCAGCGCTTCCAGCGTCGCGGCGGCGTTTTTGAGCTTGAGCGGCAGGATCACCAGATCGGGCTCCAGCGCAGCGCAGCCTTCCAGATCAAACTCCTTGGCGCTGCCGACGTTCGGCAGCTCAATCAGGCCGGGCGCAGCCAGCCTGTAAACAGCGCGCTTGTCGGCTTTTGCTTCGATGCCGACC
>JAUMYC010000053.1 GCA_030528845.1 Eubacteriales bacterium | reverse complement strand
GTGTAGACCTTGACGCGCTCGCCGTACTTGGATTCGAACAGGCCGATGGCGCCCTGCGCCTTGGCCTCGTCCACGGTCATCTCCTCGCAGACGATGGGCGCCTTGGCGGAGATATATTCGTTGACCAGCTTCTGCACCTCGGCGATCTCCTCGGGGGTCATCTTGCGGCCGAAGGTGAAGTCGAAGCGCAGGCGCTCGGAGGTGATGTTGGAGCCCTTCTGCGCCACTTCGTCGCCCAGAACCTTGCGCAGGGCGGCCTGCAGCAGGTGGGTGGCGGTGTGCAGCTTGGCGGTCTCGTCGTTGCGCTCGGCCAGGCCGCCCTTGAACTTCTGTTCCGCGCCGGCGTGGCTGGTCTCCTGATGCTGCTTGAAGCGCTCGGCAAAGCCGGCCTCGTCCACGGTCAGGCCCTTTTCGCTGGCCATTTCCACGGTCAGCTCGATCGGGAAGCCGTAGGTGTCGTAGAGCTTGAAGGCATTGCGGCCGTCGATGACGGTCAGCTTGGCGGAGAAGGCCTTGACGGCCTCGGCGTCGATGGAGCCGGACTTGAGCATTTCGATCATGGGCACCATGTCCGGGGAGGGGCGCAGCACCTTCAGGCAGCCGGCCACGGCTTCGGCGGTGTCGGAGCCGGAGGCGATGGCGGCATTGAGCGCGTCGAAGGCGGAGATGAGGCGGCTCATGTTGTTGTAGAGCTTGTCGAATTCCTGCTCGCCGCGCTTGAGGGTGCGGGAGAAGCGCTCCTCTTCGATCTTGAGCTGTTCGATGATGCGCTCGGCATTGCGCACGAGCTCGGGGTAGACGTCGCCGTACTGGTCGATGATGACCTGCGCGATCTGGCAGGTGAAGCCCTCGGGCAGGCCCAGCTTCATGCCGTGGCGCACGGCGCGGCGGATGAGGCGGCGCAGGACGTAGCCCTGATCCACGTTGGAGGGGGTCACGCCGCGGTCGTCGCCGAGGATGAAGGAGGCGGTGCGCATGTGGTCGGCGATGACGCGGAAGGACTTGGTGTATTCGTCGCCGGCGGAGACATACTTTTTGCCGGAAAGCTCTTCGGCCTTGCCGATGATGCCGGAGAAGATCTCGGTGTCGTAGACGCTCTTGACGCCCTTGAGCACGCAGTAGGTGCGCTCAAGGCCCATGCCGGTGTCCACGTTCTTCTGCTTGAGCGGGACGTAGGAGCCGTCGGCCTGCTTTTCATACTGCATGAACACGTCGTTCCAGATCTCCAGATAGCGGCCGCAGGAGCAGGCGGGGGAGCAATCCGGGCCGCAGGGCTCCTTGTCGGTGATGATGAACATCTCGGTATCGGGGCCGCAGGGGCCGGTGTTGCCGGCGATCCACCAGTTGTTCTCCTTGGGCAGGAAGAAGATGTGGTCGTCCGCAACGCCGCATTCGCGCCAATAGGAAGCGGCTTCTTCGTCGCGCGGGCAGTCTTCATCGCCGGCGAACACGGAGAAGGCCAGCTTTTCCTTCGGGATGCCCAGATATTCCGGGCTGGTCAGGAATTCCCAGCTCCAGCTGATGGCTTCCTTCTTGAAATAATCGCCCAGCGACCAGTTGCCCATCATTTCGAAGAAGGTGAGGTGGCTGGCGTCGCCCACGTCGTCGATATCGCCCGTGCGGATGCACTTCTGCACGTCGGTCAGGCGCGTGCCGGCCGGGTGCTTCTCGCCCATCAGATAGGGCACCAGCGGATGCATGCCCGCAGTGGTGAAGAGCACGGAGGGGTCGTTTTCCGGGATGATGGAAGCGCTGGGGATGACGGCGTGGCCGTGCTCGCTGAAGAACTTGAGATACAGCGCGCGCAGGTCCTTCGGGGAATTGAGCTGCATGGTCAAAACACTCTCCTTGTCTGTTCGGCCGCCTGTGCCGCGGCCTGCCAAAAATAATAAGCGCCTCCTCGCTCGGGGACGAAAGGCGCTTTTCGCGGTACCACCCTGATTTCGGCCCTGTCCGCTTTTTTGCGGCGTCAAGGCCCTCATTGCCCCGGATAACGGCGGGGGAGGCCGCCGCGCCATTTCCTGCGCGGGGCGGACGGGAGCGGCTCTCTTCGCTTCTGCGTGACCGGCCTTTCAGCTGCCGCCGGCTCTCTGCGCACGCGCGAGACGAAGTTCTTCTCCATCCATAGCCTGTATGCGTATCCAGTATAGCCCCGGGCCCGGCCCGTGTCAAATGAAGTTTACGAAAAACAAAGCGCGCGCAGGGCAGATAACACCGATATAAACCCGAAGTTTATGAAAACAGAAGCCGGTCGGAAAAAACGGCGCCGGCAAAAGCGAAATGCAGGTTTTCCGTCAGTAAACTTCCGAAAGCATAAAATAACGATTTCTTCACCTTGGGCGCAGGAGGGAAAACGGTGCAAAAAAACGCTATATTATATAGGAAATAAAAAAATCAAAACACGCCGGGGCGCGCATAGGGGGAACTATTGACAAGCAGGGCGTGCGGTGGTTTAATATAAATCGCTTTGCAGTTTAGCAATCCTAAACCAAAGGGAAGGTGAGAGCGCAATGGAGATCGGTGCGAAAATCAAAAAGCTTCGGCTGCAGCGCGGGCTGACGCAGGAAGAGCTGGCGGACAGATGCGAGCTCTCCAAGGGGTTCATCTCCCTTCTGGAGAGGGACCTGACTTCGCCCTCCATCGCCACGCTCACCGACGTGCTCGAATGCCTCGGCAGCGATCTGGCGAGCTTCTTCAGCGAGAAAACCGACGAGAAGATCGTATACGGCACGGGCGATATTTACGTCAAGGAAGACGCGGAGGAGCTGCGCGGCACGATCAGCTGGCTGGTGCCCTCGGCGCAGAAGAACCGCATGGAGCCCATCCTCGTGGAGATGGAAGCCGGAGGCAGCACGCCCGAGGACGACCCGCACGAGGGCGAGGAGTTCGGCTATGTGCTCTCCGGCTCCGTGCGCATCATATTGGGAGACAGGGTCATCCGCGCGCGGCGCGACGAGAGCTTTTACTTTCAGCCCGCCGAGCGCCATCACATCGAAAACGCGGGAAAGACCCCTGCGAAATTTCTCTGGATCTCCACACCGCCGAGCTTCTGAGCAGCTCTGCAGAGCCCGTTTTGCACACAGCGGAAGGGGCTTTGACATACAAAGGAGAGTATCGTCATGGTTGAGGATATGCGTCTGATCGAATTAAAACATGTGACAAAGGACTTTGGCGCAGACACGCCCGCGCTCAACGACGTGAGCCTGTACATCCGCAAGAGGGAGTTCATCACGCTGCTGGGGCCTTCGGGCTGCGGCAAGACGACGCTGCTGCGCATCATCGGCGGCTTCGAATATCCCTCCAGCGGCGAGGTCCTCTTTGAGGGGAAGGATCTGCTGTCCATCCCGGCCTACAAGCGCCGCGTGAACACGGTCTTTCAGAAATACGCTCTGTTTAACCACCTGAATATCCACGACAACATCGCCTTCGGGCTCAAACTGAAAAAAATGCCCAAGGACCAGATCGACGAGCGCGTGATGCGCATGCTCTCTCTGGTCAAGATGTCCGGCTACGGCAAACGCTCCATCGACCAGATCTCCGGCGGCCAGCAGCAGCGCATCGCCATCGCGCGCGCGCTGGTGAACGAGCCGGAGGTGCTGCTGCTGGACGAGCCGCTGGGCGCGCTGGACCTCAAGCTGCGCAAGGAGATGCAGCTCGAGCTCAAGAGCATGCAGCAGAAGCTGGGCATCACCTTCATCTACGTCACGCACGACCAGGAAGAAGCGCTGACCATGTCCGACACCATCGCCGTCATGAACGCGGGCCGCATCCAGCAGATCGGCGACCCCAAGCGCATCTACGACGAGCCGAAGAACGCCTTCGTGGCCAATTTCATCGGCGAGAGCAATATCTTCGACGGCGTCATGCCGCAGGACGAAGTGGTAGACTTCGCCGGCGCGCGCTTCGGCTGCGTGGACAAGGGCTTCGGCATGAACGAGAAGGTGGACGTCGTGGTGCGCCCGGAGGATATCGAGATCACCGCGCCGGATCAGGGCATGCTCAAGGGCATCGTGCGCTCGGTCGTGTTCAAGGGCGTGCATTATGAGATGATGGTCGATATCGGGCCGTTCCAGTTCAAGGTGCATTCCACGGCGATGCACCCGCAGGGCAGCGAAGTGGGCCTGCGGATCGTACCGTTCAACATTCACATTATGAAGAAGGTGGAACAGCAGTGAAAAGAAGCTGGTTTGCCGGGCCGTATGTGGTGTGGATGATCCTGTTCACCATCGCGCCGCTGCTGTTTGTGGCCTATTACGCGCTGACGGATTCCACGGGCGCGTTTACCTTCGCCAATATCGCAAAGGCGTTTGACGGGCAATACCTCTCCATCCTCTGGCGCAGCCTGTATCTGGCCTTCCTATGCACGGTGATCTGCATCATCATCGGCTATCCGGCCGCCTATTTCCTCGCCAGCAAGGATTTTTCCAAGAGCCAGACGCTGCTGGTGCTGATACTGCTGCCCATGTGGATGAACTTCCTGCTGCGCACCTACGCCATGATGAGCATTCTGGAGGACAACGGCCTGCTCAACCGGTTCCTCGTGTGGCTGGGCTTTGAGCCCATCTCCATCATCGGCACGCAGGGCGCGGTGCTGCTGGGCATGGTATACAACTATGTTCCGTTTATGATCCTGCCGATCCACACCGCCCTCAAGAAGATGGACGTGCGCGTGATCGAGGCGGCGCAGGATCTGGGCGCGAGCCCCATGAACGTGTTCCGCCGCGTGGTGCTGCCGCTGAGCATCCCCGGGGTGATCTCCGGCGTCACGATGGTCTTTATGCCGGCGGTGACGACCTTCGCCATCTCCCGCCTGCTGGGCAGCGGCATGTTCCTGCTCTACGGCGATCTGATCGAAAAGCAGTTCCTGGAGCTGAACAGCTGGAACTTCGGCAGCTCGCTCTCGATGATCATGATGGTGCTGATCGTGATCTCCATCGGCCTGCTGAATAAAGTCGACCCCAAGCGGGGAGGAGGGAGCAGCGCCGTATGAACAAGCGTTCCGGTAAGCTTTTCAGATGGTTCAAGGGGACGTATCTGGGCCTTCTGCTCTTTTTCCTCTATTCGCCCATCGTGGTGATGATCGCGCTCTCGTTCAACGAATCCAAATCCCGCGCGAAATGGGGCGGATTTTCGTTCAAATGGTACGCGGAGCTGCTCAACAGCCGCGATATCATCGAGGCGCTGTGGGTCACGGTCTCCATCGCGGTCATGGCCACGATCGTGGCCACTGTGCTGGGCACTCTGGCCGCCATCGGCATCCACGCCATGAAAAAGGGCTGGTCGGGCTTTTGGCTGAACGTGGCCTATCTTCCCATGACCACGCCGGACATCGTGACGGGCGTTTCGCTGATGCTGCTGTTCGTGTTCACGAGGATGTCGCCGGGCTATTGGACGATGCTCATCGCGCATATCGTCTTCGACGTGCCCTATGTGCTCTTCTCGGTGCTGCCAAAGCTCAAGCAGATGGACCCGAACCTGTACGAAGCGGCGCTGGACCTGGGCTGCACGCCGCTGAGCGCCGTGCGCAAGGTCATCCTGCCGGAGGTCATGCCCGGCGTGGTCACCGGCGCGCTGCTCTCCTTCACGATGTCGCTGGACGACTTCGTCATCTCCTATTTCACCTCGCACACGGAAAAGAACCTCTCCATGATCGTGTATTCTGCGGCGCGCAAGGGCATAGAGCCCACCATCTACGCGCTCTCGACGATCATGTTCCTGGTGGTGCTCGCGCTGCTGATCGTCATCAACAAGCGGGCGGGCCTCGACGAGATCGAAATGTGATCTCGCAAACAAAACGCTCCTTCGGTCCCACCGCGGGCGGAAGGGAAGCATTACAAGCGAAGTTTCCGGGCAAAAAGCCCGGCGATGAAAGGAAAGGGAACGTCATATGCGGAAGATCAACGCAAAACCCCTCATTCTCGTCCTCGTCCTTGCCATGCTCTGCGCGGGCATGGTCGCCTGTTCCGGCAACGGCGGCGAGACCGGAGAGCCTCAGAGCGAAAAAAAGGGCTCCATCACGGTCTTTAACTGGTACGATTACATCGACGAGACGGTGCTGGAACGCTTCACCAAGGAAACCGGCTACGACGTGAAATACGTCTGCTTCACCACCAACGAGGAAATGTACGCCAAGCTCAGCGCCGGCGGCGGCTCCTACGACGTCATCTTCCCCTCGGATTATGTCATCGAGCGCCTGATCAAGGAAAACGGGCTGATCAAGCTGGACAAGAGCAAGATCCCGAATTTCGAAAACGTGATGGGATGGCTCAAGACCCCCGGCTACGACCCGAACAGCGAATATTCCGTGCCCTATATGTGGGGCACCGTGGGCATCCTCTATAACACCGATTTGGTGGACGAGGAGATCACCTCCTGGAAGAGCATGTTCGACCCGAAGTATAAGGGCGGCGTGTTCATGATGGATTCCTACCGCGATTCCCTGATGGCCAGCCTGTGCATGCTCGGCTACGATATGAACACCAAAAACGAGGCGGAGCTCAACGCGGCCAAGGACGTGCTCATCAAGCAGAAGCAGGACGGCATCGTCAAGGGCTACCTCGTGGACGAGACCAAGGACAAGATGATCAACGGCGAAGCCGCCATGGCTCTGATGTGGAGCGGCGACGCGCTGTATTCCATCAGCGAGAACGAGGGCGACAACCTCAAGTACGTCGTGCCCTCCGAGGGCAGCAACGTGTGGGTGGACGGCATGTGCATCCCCGCGACCAGCACCAACGTGGACGGCGCGCACGCCTTCATCAACTTCCTCTGCGACACCGAGATCGCCCGCGCCAACATGGATTACATCTACTACAGCACCCCCATCCAGGGCGTTGTGGACGGCATGAGCGAGGAAGAGCTGAACAACCTCACCCTCAACCCCACGCAGGAGATCATCGACAGGTGCGACTTCTTCCACGATACCTCCGAGTACACCGAGATGTACAACGATATCTGGGTGGAGATCCGCAACTGATACAGAAAAGAGACCTTCCTCCGGCAAGGCGACGTCCTGCCGGAGGAAGGTTTTGTGTCAAAGGAGGCTTTTTTATGGAACAGACGCTGCGCGGCGCTCCCGTGGCCGCGGTGGTGAGCGACCTCTCCTGCTACGGCAGGGCGGCGCTGACGGTGAGCATCGCGGCGCTTTCGGCCATGGGAGTGCAGGCCGTGCCCCTGCCCACGGCGGTGCTCTCGAGCCATACGGGCGGCTTCGGCAGGCCCGCGAAGGCGGATCTGACCGCCTTCATGCGCGAGTGTGCCGCACACTGGCGGGAGATCGGCCTGCGCTTTGACGCGATCTGCACCGGCTATATGGCCAATCTCGAGCAGGCGGAGGCCGCCGAGGAATTTTTGCAGATGCACCCGGAGAGCATCAAGGTGGTCGATCCGGTGATGGGCGACCACGGGAAGATGTACTCCTCCCTGCCGGCGGAGATGCCCGGGCGGATGATACGGCTGGCCAAGGGCGCGCTGATCACCCCGAACCGCACGGAGGCCGCGCTGCTGACCGGGCTGGAGCTGAGCGAACGGCCGGAGAAGCTGCTGGAAGCGCTGCTGGAGAAGACGCAGGCCTCCTGCGCGCTGATCACCGGGGCGGAAAACGCAAACGTGTGGATGGAGCGCGCGGAGGGCAGGCTGCACGCGCTGCCCTACGAGCCGGAGCCGGGCGCGTATCCCGGCACGGGAGACCTCTTCGCGGCGGTGCTCACGGGCGCGCTGGCGCAGGGCGCACGCATGGAACGGGCGGTGGAAAAGGCCGCCGGCTTTGTGAAACGGGCCGTCGCGCGCACGAGGGCCGTCGGCTCGGACAGCCGCTGCGGCGTGCAGTTTGAAGGACTTTTGCACCTGCTTGCCGAGGATGGCGCGCAGTGCTATAATAATGCTGGCGATTTATGCCACGCAACAGAAAGAGGAGGAAATGCGATATGATGCTGGTTTGGGCGCACAGAGGCGCATCTGCATATGCACCGGAGAACACTTTGGAGGCCTTTGCGCTGGCGGCGCAGATGCGCGCGGACGGCGTGGAGCTGGACGTGCATATCTGCAAGAGCGGCGAGGTCGTGGTCTGCCACGACGAGACCATCGACCGCACGAGCAGCGGCACGGGCCGGATCTGCGAAATGACGCTGGAGGAGCTGCGCAAGTATTCCTTCCACAACGGCATGGAACAGTATGAAGGCGCGAAGATCCCCACGCTGAAGGAGGTCTACGAGCTGCTGGCCCCCACCGGGCTGACGGTGAACGTGGAGCTCAAGACGGACAACATCTGGTATGAAGGCATCGAGCAGCAGTGCGTCGCCATCGCCGAGGAATGCGGCATGACGGACAAGGTGATCTACTCCTCCTTCAACCACAGAAGCCTTGCAAGGCTTCTGGAGATCAAGCCCGACGCGTACACCGGCCTGCTCTACGGCAAGCCTCTGGAGGGCGTGGAGGACGACGCCGCTTACGCAGTGGAACACAAGGCGACGGCGGTGCATCCGTATTTCAAGCACTGCCACCGTGAGGGGTATATGCAGGGCATGGCCGAAAAGGGCGTGCTGGTGAACTCCTGGACGGTCAACGAAGAGGAAGAGATGAAGGCGCAGCTGGCGCTGGGCGTCAATGCGCTCATCACGAACAACCCGGATATCGCGCTGAAGGTGGCCGGCCGCTGAGGCGGGCCGCCCGGGCAAGAGAACGACCGCGCGGGGGCCTTTTCGGCTCCCGCGCGCAAGAGCGAATGGAGCGAACAGAGCATGTTTGACAGATCGATGCCGAACGTCTCGCTGGAAATGCGCGCGCGGCTGGAGGGAGAGATCCCGGAATGGACGCTGCCGGAGGGCTACGGCCTGCGGCGCTTCCGCGCGGGGGAGGAGCTCGCATGGAGCGAGATCGAGACCACGGCGGAGGAATTTGAGCAGGTGGAGGACGCGCTGCGCCGGGGCTTCGGCGGCAGCTTTCAGCCCGATTATCTGCTGGTGGACGGGCGGATGTACTTTGTCGTGGACGAAAACGACCGCCCCGTGGCGACGGCGACGGCGTGGTTTGACGGCGAGGTCGGCATGCTGCACTGGGTGGCCGTGCACAGCGAGCATCAGGGCAAGGGCCTTGCGCGCCCGGTGATCGCGGCGGCGCTGCGCCGCATGCAGGAGTTGGGCTATGCCAAGGCGATGCTGCACACGCAGCCGATGAGCTGGCTGGCGATCAAGCTGTATATGGAGTTTGGCTTCCGGCCCGTCTGGCCCGAGGATGAAAAGACGCTCGAGGGCTGGAAGGCCGTGTTTGCAAAGCTCGGAAAGGAATTTTGCAAAGAAGAATGCGCGGATGGGGATTGATCGCAAGGATCGTTTTGTATTGCGGCCTCGCGGGGCTGCTGTTTTGGATCGCGCTGGCCGTGGCGGTGTTTATCAAGGAGGAGACCACGCCCGAACCGGGCCCGGCAGACTGCATCATCGTGCTCGGCGCGAAGGTGAACCCGGACGGCGTGCCCTCGGTCTCCTTGCAGCGCAGGCTGGAAAAGGCGCTGGAATGCTATGAAAAGGGCCTCGCGCCCTATATCATCGTCTGCGGCGCGCAGGGGGCGGACGAGCCCTCCACCGAGGCGGCGGCGATGAAAAAATGGCTGGTGGAGCAGGGCGTGCCCGAGAGCGCCGTCATCGAGGAGGATCGCTCCCGCTCGACGGAGGAGAACCTCGCCAACGCCAAGGAGATCATGGACGAGATGGGGCTGAAGAGCTGCATCGTGACCACCAATGCCTATCACCTCACGCGCGCGATGTGGATCGCCGCAGACGCGGGGCTGGAGGCGCAGGGCGCGGCGGCGCTGAACAACATCACGCTGCAGACGCGGCTGCGGCTGCGCATGCGCGAGGCGATCAGCTGGGTGCTGTATTTCCTGGGCATCTGACCGCAGGCTTGCCAAATTCCCCGCCCCGTTGGGCGGAGGCGGAGAGGAACGCATGAAAACAGAGAAAATGTATGCGCGCAACGCGCAGTTTCAGCGCTTTGAGACGCTCAAGCGCAACCGCGAAAAGCGGAGCAAGCAGGGCCTCGCCTTCACCGAGGGCGTGCAGAGCATAGAACAGGCCCTGCGCCACGGCTGGCAGTTTGAGGCCATGGCCGTGGCCGACGGCAAACGCCTCTCCGGCTGGGCGGAGGATATGATCCGTCAGGCGCAGCCGGAGACGCTCTATCGCATGGATCCGGCGCTCATGGCCGAGCTTTCCGACAGGGAGGAGCCCTGCGAGATCATCGCCCTGCTCAAGATGCGCCACGACGGGCTGGAGCGGATCGCGCGCGCGGCCGTGCAGCAGCCCGCGCCGCTCTATGCGCTCTTTGACAGGCCCGCCTCGCCCGGCAATCTGGGCACCTTTCTGCGCTCGGCCGACGCCTTCGGCGCTACGGGCGCCATCGTGACCGGCCATGCGGCCGATTATTACGACACGCAGTGCATCCGCGGCAGCGTGGGCACGGTGTTCGCCATCCCCTTTGCCAACCTGCCCAGCGCCGAAGCCGCCGTGGAATGGCTGCGCGCGCAGCCGAACAGGCCGCTGATCGTGGGCACGAGCGCAAGGGGAGAACGGGATATCTCGCAGGTGGACCTGACCGGGCCGGTGGCGCTGGTCATCGGCAACGAGACGTTCGGGCTCTCCAAGGCATGGAAGGAGCTCTGCGACGTGCTGGTGAAGATCCCCATCTGCGGGGCGGCGTCCTCGCTCAACGCGGGCAGCGCGGCGACGGTCTGCTTTTATGAGATCAGCCGCCAGCGGCGCGGCTGAACGCAGCGGTTTTTGGGAAAATAACGTATGGAAACAGGGAGAGTGTCTTTTTTGCAGAATCAGAAAAAAGGGTTTCGTTCGGGCTTTGTCGCCATCCTCGGCGCGCCGAACGTGGGCAAGAGCAGCATCATGAACCGCTTTGTGGGAGAGAAGGTCTCGATCGTCTCCAACAGGCCGCAGACCACGCGCACAAAGCTGCTGGGCGTGGCCTCGCGCGAGGACGTGCAGATCGTCTTTGTGGATACGCCCGGCCTGCACAGGCCCAGGACCAAGCTGGGCGAGTATATGATGAGCGCGGCCAAGGAGGCCAAGGAGGGCGTGGACGCGGTGCTCTTCGTGACCGACGGCCAGCGCATCTCCTCTGCGGAGCTGATGCAGGAAGCGCTGAAGATGAACTGCCCGAAGTTTTTGGCGGTGAACAAGATCGACCTGTGCAAGCATGAAGACCTCATGCCGCAGATGGTCAAGCTCAACGATCTCGGGTTTGACGAGGTCGTGCCGGTGAGCGCGCGCACGGGCAAAAATATGGAGGTGCTCTGGGGGCTGATCGCCGGCGCGATGCCCGAGGGTCCGCAGTATTTCCCGGAGGATATGATCACCGACCAGCCGGAGCAGGTGCTCGTGGGCGAGATCGTGCGCGAAAAGGCGCTGCGCAACCTGAGCGAGGAGATCCCGCACGGCGTGGGCGTGGAGATGCTCTCCATGAAAAAGCTCTCGGACAATTTGATGGAGATCCACGCAAACGTGTATTGCGAAAAGGAGAGCCACAAGTCCATCATCATCGGCAAGCACGCCGCCATGCTCAAGAAGATCGGCACGGAGGCGCGCATGGATATCGAGCGCCTGCTCGGCGTGAAGGTGATGCTGCAGCTGTGGGTGAAGGTGCGCGAGGACTGGCGCAACAAGCCCGGAGACCTCAAGACGCTGGGGTATGTAAAAGAGGAATAAGCCATGCAGCAGATCACGGATGCGATCGTGCTCCGGCGCGCAGACTGGCGGGATTACGACCGTATGGTCACCTTGCTCACGCCCGGCGGGCGGATCGACGCGGTGGCCCGGGGCTGCAGAAGGCCCAAAAGCCCGCTGCTGGCCGCGGCAGAGCCCTTCACCGCCGGGGAATACGCGCTCTATGAGAGCAAAGGCCGCTATACGATCGAGCAGTTCCGCGCCACGGACACGTTTTATCCCCTGCGCATGGATTACGACCGGCTCCTGCACGGAGCCTATTGGCTGCGCCTTGCGGAGATGCAGGCCATGCCGGAGCAGGACCAGAGCGGCCTGTTTCATCTGCTGCTGCGCGCGCTGGCGCATCTGGCCTACAGCGAGCTCGCGCCGGAGCTGCTCACGATGGCCTTCGAGCTGCATTATCTGGCGCTGCTCGGCCTCGCCCCGCGCATGGACGAGTGCGTGCGCTGCGGAAAGGCTGTGGACGCGGCGGCGTGGTTTGACGCGGAGGGCGGCGGCGTGGCGTGCGAGGTCTGCAAAAGAGCGCTGCCGGAGATCTCCAACGGCGCCCGCAGGATCATGCTGCGTACTCCCATGGTGCGCTTTGATAACGCTGCTAAATTGGACGGCCATCCGGACTTGGAGGAGGCGCAGCGCTGCACGCGGCTGTTCCTGCGCAGGCGGGTGGATCTGCACGCGGCGGGAGAACCGGAGATGCCGCTGTAGCGAAGGGAGAGGAAAACGAATGAAGCTTTCGCAGTGGGACGGCGCGCGGCTGAACGAGCTGAGCGCGGAACAGGTGGACAGGATCGTTTTTCACAATTGCGTGGACGAGGGCGGCAGCGCCGCCGCGGCGATTTTGCTCGGCGGAACCCCGAAGGTGCTGCGCGAGAGGGCGAGCGCTGCGGCGCGGCTGTATCACGCAGGGCGCGTGCCGTACATCATCCCCACCGGCGGCGTTGCGTGGGACACCGACCTGGGCCGGATGAGCGAAGCCGAGCGCATGGAGAAGTATCTCTTGGAGTTCGGCGTGCCGCAGGAGGCGATCCTGATGGAAAACGAGGCGACGACCACGCGGGAGAATATGATCTATGCGACGCTGCTCATGGAGCGCAGGCTCAAGCCGAGAGGCCCCTACAGGCTTTTCGTCGTCACTTCGCCCGCGCATCTGCGCCGCAGCCTTGTCATTGCCCGCATGTACCTCCCCCGCACGGCGCAGATCGCGGGCTGTCCCGGCGATTGCCCCGCGGGCATGCCCGGCGTGTGGCAAAACGACGCCTTTCAGACCGAGCGCGTGTACAGAGAGCTCGATCTGATCAAAAAGCAGATCGATCATGGCGATATGGACGATATCGAATTCTGAACCGCGGCCTGTTGCGCGCGGAATTCGGAAAATGGTAGAAGTAGATGGGGTGCAGGGGAAGGGCGGGCCCTTCCCCTGCCGGATGCGGCGCGGGCCACAGCAGAAGCCCCCGCCCCCTGTTTTTTCACACCCGCCCGGTGTTGAAAGTAAAAAAAAACCGACGCGGGGAACCGGAATTA
The DNA here is from genome assembly GCA_030528845.1 of Eubacteriales bacterium. The sequence continues at coordinate 1 of JAUMYC010000053.1, read as the reverse complement.
A
>JAUMYC010000254.1 GCA_030528845.1 Eubacteriales bacterium | reverse complement strand
GGGTGTCCTGTGGGGCCGCGCCCCTCGGCCTGGGTTCGGGGCGAAGCCCCGAACGAAAAAAACACCGCCCGCGCCGCATACAAAGCCATACACAGAATACAGCGCATGACACTATTCTTAACGTAGCCCGCGTATAATAACAACAATCTCTCACAGGACGAACAAAAGGAGGGTATACGCTTGGCAAAGGTAAAGTTTATCGCAGAACGCTGCAAGGGCTGTTCCCTGTGCGTAAACGCCTGCCCCAAGGGCATCATCGCCCTTTCGGACAAGCGCAACGCGAAGGGCTACCCCGTGGCGGAATGTGTTGATCTGGAAAAATGCATCGGCTGCGGGTTCTGTTTCCGCATGTGCCCGGACTGCGCGATCGAGGTGGAGGACGAAAAATGAAAAGACAGATGATGAAGGGCAACGAGGCGATCGCCGAAGCCGCCGTGCAGGCCGGCTGCCGTTTCTTCTTCGGCTATCCCATCACGCCCCAGAACGAGATCCCCGAATATATGAGCGCACGTCTGCCCGAGGTGGGCGGCGCGTTCCTGCAGGCGGAGAGCGAAGTGAGCGCCATCAACATGGTCTTCGGCGCAGCGGCCACCGGCGCGCGCGTGATGACCAGCTCCTCCTCCCCGGGCATCTCCCTCAAGCAGGAGGGCATCTCCTATATCGTCGGCGCGGAACTGCCCTGCGTGATCGTGAACATGGTGCGCGGCGGCCCCGGCCTCGGTTCCATCCAGCCGGCCCAGTCCGACTATTATCAGGCCACGCGCGGCGGCGGCCATGGCGATTATCGCATGATCGTCTACGCCCCGGCCTCCATTCAGGAAGCCGTCGAGCTCACCCAGAAGGCCTTTGACAGCGCCGACCGCTACCGCAACCCGGTCATGGTCCTCGGCGACGGCTGCATCGGCCAGATGATGGAGCCCGTGGCCATGCCCGAGTATAAAAAGCCCGAGGACATCGCCGAGAAGACCTGGGCGGCCGACGGCTACAAAAAGTCCGCGCGCGAGCGCAATATCATCAACTCGCTCTACATCGAGCCGGACCGCTGCGAGCAGCACAACCTCGACCTGCAGGCCAAGTACGACGCCATGCAGGAAAACGAAGTGCTCGTGAAGGAAGAGATGACCGACGACGCCGAGATCGTCCTCGTCGCCTACGGCACCACCGCGCGCATCGCGCTCACCGCCGTGCGCAAGGCGCGTGAAAACGGCATCAAGGCCGGCCTCATCCGTCCCATCACCGTCTGGCCCTTCCCCACCAAGGAGATCGCCGCGCGCGCCAACACCGCCAAGGCCTTCCTCGCGGTGGAAATGAGCCTCGGCCAGATGGTGGACGACGTGCGCCTCGCCGTCAACGGCGCGCGCCCCGTTCATTTCTACGGCCGCACCGGCGGCGCCATCCCCGGCGTCGGCGAGATCTACGACCAGATCCTGAAGATCAAGGAGGAGCTGTAATATGGCGACCTACAAAAAGCCCGACAGCCTGATCCTGCCGCTCAGCTCCTATTGCCCCGGCTGCACCCACGGCATCATCCATCGCCTGGTTGCCGAGGCCATCGACGAGCTCGGCATCGCAGACCGCACCATCGGCATCGCGCCGGTCGGCTGCGCCGTGTTTGCGTATAACTATTTCGACGTGGATATGCTGCAGGCGGCCCACGGCCGCGCCCCGGCCGTCGCCACCGGCGCAAAGCGCGCCAAGCCCGAGAATATCGTCTTCACCTATCAGGGCGACGGCGACCTCGCCTCCATCGGCGCGGCGGAGATCGTGCACGCGGCGGCCCGCGGCGAAAACATCACCGTCATCTTCGTCAACAACGCCATCTACGGCATGACCGGCGGCCAGATGGCCCCGACCAGCCTCATCGGCCAGAAGACCACCACCTCCCCCCTCGGCCGTTCCGCCGAAAAGAACGGCCACCCCATCCGCGTGTCCGAAATGCTCGCCACGCTCGACGGCCCCGCCTATATCGAGCGCGTGTCCGTGCACGACGTAAAGCACGTCATCGCCGCCAAGAAAGCCATCCTCAAGGCGTTCAAAAACCAGGTCGAGGGCAAGGGCTTTTCCATGGTCGAGGTGCTCTCCACCTGCTCCACCAACTGGGGCATGACGCCCACCGAGGCGCTCAAATGGCTGGAGGCCAATATGATCCCCCAGTATCCGCTGGGCGTGTATAAGGAGGTCTGAGCCATGACGAACCAGTTGATCATCGCAGGCTTCGGCGGACAGGGCGTGCTGCTCATGGGCCAGCTGCTGGCCTATTCCGGCATGCTGCAGGGCAAGGAAGTCTCCTGGCTGCCCTCCTACGGCCCGGAAATGCGCGGCGGCAGCGCCAATTGCCACGTCGTCATCTCCGACGAGCCCGTCGGCTCCCCCCGCGTGGAAGAGGCGACCGCCGTCATCGCCATGAACTATCCCTCCATGAAGCTCTTTGAAAAGAGCCTCGTGCCCGGCGGCCTGCTGCTGTACAATTCCTCCCTCATCGAGGAAGCCCCGGAGCGCAGCGACATCCGCGCCGTGGCCGTCCCCTGCAACGATATCGCCGCTCAGCTCGGCAACAGCCGCGTGGCCAACATGGCCATGCTCGGCGCGTTCATCGGCGCGAGCGATATGTTCGACGCCGACACCCTCGTCGAGGCCCTGCGCCATAAGCTCGGCCCCGCCAAGGAAAAGCTCATCCCCCTCAATCGCCAGGCCATCGAGACCGGCATCGCCGCCGGCCGCGCCTAACGCATCCGCGCCGTTCCCTCTGCGGAGGGAACGGCGCTTTTTTCTGTCCCGCACCCCGCCAAGAGGAATGATTCCCCTTGGATCCCTCAATTAGAAATAATTCTTTGGAATAATAAGAATCCCCCAATATGGGATTCCAAAGGGAGATTGTCCCTTTGGCGGGGTCATAGGGGCAGGGCCCCTATCGTTCTCCTTTAAGAGGGAGTCCAGAGGGCAGCGCCGATTTTTACACTGCCCCTGAGCGACGGCGGGGCTCTGCCCCGCGCCCCACCAAGGGGAATGATTCCCCTTGGATCCCTCAATCAGGGATATTTCTTTGGAATAAAAAGAATCCCCCAATACGGGATTCCAAAGGGTCAATGACCCTTTGGCGGGGTTATAGGGGCAGAGCCCCTAT
>JAUMYC010000052.1 GCA_030528845.1 Eubacteriales bacterium | reverse complement strand
AATATATCGGCACGGAATACAGCGAATGGTTCACGCCGCAGATCATGGACGAGCTGGAGCTGCTGGTGCACAACCTGCGCGACGCAGTGCTCTCGCTGATCAACCGCGTCTCGCGCGGCGTGTGGAACACGGCCGTCTCCGCGCCGCAGATGTTCATCGGCTTTATGATGATGTTCTTCTCGACCTTCTTTTTCCTGCGCGATCGCGACCGCATCGTTGGGTTTTTTGAACATCAGATCCCCACGAAGTGGATCGACTTTTTCCGCCGGGCGCGCAAGGAGCTCTCCGTCTCGCTCTTCGCTTATATCCGCGCCATCCTCATCCTCGCGTCGATCACCTTCGTGGAGCTTTTGATCGGCCTGACGATCCTGCGCCTCCCCTACGCCATCCTCATCGCCTTCCTCTGCGCCGTGCTCGACGCGCTGCCGGCGATCGGCACGGGCTGGGTGCTCACGCCGTGGAGCATCGTCTGCTTTGTGATGGGCAACTATCGGCTGGGCATCGGGCTGCTGGTGCTGTATCTGATCACATGGCTGGTGCGTCAGCTGCTCGAGGCGCGCGTGGTGGGCGGACAGGTGGGCATCCATCCCCTGCTCCTGCTCTTTTCCATGTATCTGGGCATGCAGCTCTTCGGCATCCTCGGCCTGCTGGTCGGGCCGCTGATGGCCATCGTGCTGCGCAGCTTCCTGCGCATCTATTTCTCCGGCCGTTCGCTCAAGCAGGTGCTCTACGAGGGCATGGACGAGCTGAAACCGGCGCAGGACGAGGATATCCCCGCGTAAAAACGTTTTTCTTTGCGACACGATTTCGACACGCAATGAGAGTATTCTGTAAGTACGCCTGAAACACAGCGCCGCCCCGGAGGCGGCTTTGCATATCCCGCGACAGGAGGATACTGAAAACTATTATGGAAGAAAAGAGAAACGCCTGTTATCGGATCCTGATCGCAGACGACGATCCGAACGTACATCAGTCTCTCGGCGCGTATTTCCGCCGTGAAGGCTATCAGGCCGTCTCCGCCTACGACGGCGAGGAGGCCGTGCGCGTCGCCAAGCAGCAGCGGCCGGATCTGGTGCTGCTGGACATCATGATGCCCCGCATGGACGGGCTGGACGTGTGCAGAGAGATCCGCAAGACGAGCAGCCTGCCCATCATCATGCTCTCGGCCAAGAGCGAGGAATTCGACAAGCTGCTGGGGCTGGAGCTGGGCGCGGACGATTATATCACCAAGCCCTTCAGCCCGCGCGAGGTCATCGCGCGCATCAAGGCCGTGCTGCGCCGCCTGAACGAGAGCAAAGAGAGCGCAAAGGTGACCCATCTGGTCGTGAGCAACCTTGAGATCGACATGAACGCCTATCTCGTCCGCCTCAACGGCCAGAACGTGCCCTGCACGCCCAAGGAGATCGAGATCCTCTGGACTCTGGCGGGCAACCCCGGCATGGTCTTCAGCCGCGAGCATCTTCTCCAGAGCATCTGGGGCTACGATTTCCTGGGAGATACCCGCGCGGTGGACAGCCACATCAAGAGGATCCGCGCCAAGCTGTGCAGCGAGCAGAACCCTTGGGACATCAAGACTGTCTGGGGCGTGGGCTACCGCTTCGAGGCGGAGCAAAAGCCATGAACAGCAGGCCGAAAAACAGTATATTTTCTCAGATATGGCTCGGCTTTGCAGCGATCTGCATCTTCGTAGTGCTGCTGGCCGGCTGTATCTGCTTTTTTATGATGCGAAGGTACGCCGTGCAGACGTCGATCGACGACCTGAGCGCCAAGGCCTGGACCGTTTCGGAGCTGGCCGGGGAATCCGCCGGAAGGATCCGCCTGCTCACGCCCGATGCGCTCTATGAGCTGCAGGAGCTGACCGACGCACAGATCATTTATGTGGACAGAGAGATGAACGCGAGCCTGCTCATGCCGGACAACGCCTATGCCCTGCCGGAGGAATTCCGCACGGGGACGGATTACGATCTGGCCAGCATCCCGCTCGACGATCCTCTGGACAAGCGATTGGTGGAACGCATCCTCGGCGGCGAGCGCATCCGGGCCACGCAGCAGCTGCGCCTTCTGGACGCCTCCATCGTACTGTGCGGCGCTCCTGTGTACGACCTTTCGGAGAAGGATGTACCCGAGGCGATGGGCGCGGTCATCCTCAGCCGCAGGCTTGAGGACGTCTGGAACGGCGCGCAGGAGATCGTGCTGATCTTCGCTGCGGCGGGCTGCATCTCCGTGCTGCTCTCTCTCATTCCGGCGTGGTTCCTCAGCCGGCGCATCGCCAAGCCCGTGCTGGAGATCGCAGGCACGGCGCGCGGCATCTCCGAGGGCAGTTACGGCCTGACGACGGACGCCGTATACAGCAGCCGCGAGCTCGACGAGCTCGGCCGCACGCTCAACGCGCTCTCCCTTCGGCTCGATTCCGCGTTTGCCACTCTCTCCAACGAAAAGAGCAAGCTCGAGCAGATCCTGCGCGGCATCGGCGAGGGCATCATCGCCGTGGATCGGAGCGGCTATGTGCTGCACCACAATGCGGCTGCGATCGCCCTGACGCAGGCGCCGCCCTCCGACCCGCTCTCCGCCCCTGCGCTGCGCGCGGGAGACACGGAGCTGCTGCTGCAAAGGGCCATGAACGAGAGGCGGCAGTTCTCCACCGGCTGGACGCTCAGCGACGGAAGGATCATCAACGCGAACACCTACCCCGTCTTCGACGAAGCGGGAGAGAACACGATCGGCGCAGTCGCCCTGATGCGCGATGTGAGCGAATCGGCGCGGCTCGAGCAGATGCGGCGCGATTACATCGCCAATATCTCGCATGAGCTGCGCACGCCTCTGACGGGCATCCGCGGCATGATCGAGCCGCTGATCGACGGCGTGATCGAAGACGACGAGGAAAAGCAGGGCTGCTATCGCATCATCTATCAGGAAACGGTGCGGCTGCAGAAGCTCATCGGCGACATGCTGGACATGAGCCGCCTGCAGGACGGGCGCGTGGAGATCGCGCTGGAGCGGATGGACGTGGGCGCCATCTGCCGCACAGTGGCCGAACGGATGCAGAGGCGCGCGCAGGAGACCGGCGTGGCGCTGCGCGTGCAGGCAGACGAAAATGACGACCTCTTTGCCACGGGCAACGAGGACAGGATCATGCAGGTGCTGGTCATCCTGCTCGACAACGCCTTCAGCTTCACGCCCGCAGGCGGCGAGATCCGCGTGCTCTGCACAAAGAAAAACGGCCATGTGGAATTCAGCGTGCGCGACACGGGCACGGGCATCGACCCGCGCGACCTGCCCTACATCTGGGAGCGCTTCTTTAAGGCGGATCGCTCCCGAATGCGCACGGGCGGCACGGGTCTCGGGCTGGCCATCGCAAAGCTCGCCGTGGAACACATGGGCGGCGCGATCTCGGTGGAATCCGTGCCGGGCGTCGGCTCTTCCTTCACCGTATCCCTGCCTGAATGAACGCACAAAAAACCATCGCCCTCCCGCGAAGGAGGGCGATGGTTTTCTTTTTTGCTTATGCTTCCGTTTGGCCGATGAACTCGCGGATGAGCGAGGCCTCCGGCACGGCGGAGGGGTCGCCGATGAGCGCTTCGGACAGCGCCCTGCGCACATAATCCATGCGCGGATCGCCGGCAAACTGCTCCAGCTCTTCGCCGAGGATGGCGTGATACAGGGGCAGCTCGTAGTCGTGGAAGGAATCGATCTCGTAGTGCGCGCGGGTTTTATACGGCGCGATGTAGGCCACTTCGCCCTTTTCCACGCCCTCGAACATGGCGAGCGTGTCCTCCAGCGTGCGTGCGCGGCTGAACCTGTCGCGGATCATGCGGCGCAGAAGGCGGATGTAAGAAGGATGCAGCAGCTTGCCGCCGATATCGACGCGCGTGCGCACGGAGATATAGATGTTGGTAAGGCTGCTCTCCGGCAGCAGGATCACCGCAGGGTTCAGGGAATGAATGCCCTCCAGCAGCACGATGTCCCCCTCGCGCATGCAGAATTCCTCTTCCCGAAACAGGCGCGCGGAATTCTTGAAATCATAGATCGGCAGGTGGATAGGCTTATGGCGGGACATGGCCTCGAGCTGCTCGTTCATGAAGGGGATGTCCAGCCTGTCGGGAGATTCAAAGTCGATCTTGCCCTCGTCGGCGAGGCGCTTCTGCTCGGGCGTGAAGGGGGAGAAATAATTGTCCATGGAGATGGTGTGCGTCTCCGCGCCCATGGAATCGAGCACGGCCTCGATCATATGCGAGGTCGTCGTCTTGCCCGAACCGGACGGCCCGGAGACGAGGATCACGTTTTTTTCATGGCGCTGCTCGTAGATGGAATGCGCGATGGCACGAACGCCCGCGGCATAGCCCGCGTCGAAAATGCGCATGCCCTCAGCCCCGGCCTGCACCGTGCGGTTGATCTCTTCGATCGTCCTGATATGCATCATAAATTCTCTCTCCTTTCCGACCGCTGCGGCCCATGGCCCGGGCGGCTTTGAGCGCGCGCCTGTGCGACGCGCGGCAGTTTCCATACTGTATCGGTATATTTCTATTGTAAAGTATCCGCCTGCGCATTGTCAACAAAGCCGCTCCAACATTCACAATATGTTCAAGGCGCGCGCATATGCCCGCAGCGGCTTTCTTTCCTAATAATTGCCCGTTCTCTGTGCGCAGAGGGCGAAATCCTGTCGGAAGGGGCTCAATTTTTCCGAACATTCGGACTTTGCCAAAGCTTGTAACAATTCCGACAGGCAAATATAACGCACGTTTGGGTTTCTTCCGTTGACATAGTTCGCCGGTCATGATACGATTTTTATTGTAGAAAATTATCTGCGTCCAAAGGTCGAACGGGCGCGGAAGCAACCTTTTCCAGCACGAATATGGGAGGAAAACAACATGCGCAAAGTTGCCGTGATCATGGGTTCCGACAGCGACCTTCCGGTAGTCGAAAAGGCGATCAATACCCTTGTTTCCTTTGACGTCCCTTATGAAGTCCACGTGTTCAGCGCACATCGTACCCCCGTCGAGGCGCGCGATTTCTCGCTCAACGCCCGAAAAAACGGCTTTGGCGCGATCATCGCCGCTGCCGGCATGGCCGCGCATCTGGCGGGCGCGATCGCCGCGAACACGACTCTGCCCGTGATCGGCATCCCGATCGCCTCGGGCGGGCTGGGCGGCATGGACGCCCTGCTCTCCACCGTGCAGATGCCCACCGGCATCCCGGTCTCCACGGTCGCGGTGAACGGTGCGGCCAACGCCGCGCTGATCGCGATCCAGATCCTCGCGGTGTCCGACGAGGAGCTGGCTGCCAAGCTCGACGAGCAGCGCGCGGAGGGCGCGAAGAAGGTGCTCGGCAAGAACGCCGAGATCGAGGCAAGGTTCAATCGATAATCTGATCCCGTAGGAGGGAATATATGGGCGGTTTTTTCGGAGCGGCGCTCAAGCACGACGCGATGCTGGACGTGTTCTTCGGGGTGGATTACCACTCCCATCTGGGCACGCAGCGCGCGGGCATGGCCGCGATCAATGACGAGATCGGTTTTCAAAGAGAGATCCACAACATAACAAACTCCCCCTTCCGCACAAAGTTCGAAGGCATCGTGGACGAAATGCACGGCACGAGCGCCATCGGCTGTATCTCCGACACGGACGCGCAGCCGATCCTGATCCGCTCGAACCTTGGCACCTACGCCATCTCCACGGTCGGCAAGATCAACAATTCCGAGGCGCTGGTCAAACAGTTCCTCTCCTTCTCCGGCGGCCATTTCGACGCCATGACCGGCGGAAGGATCAACGCCACGGAGCTGGTGGCGGCGATGATCAACCAGAAGAGCAGCTTCGCCGCGGGCGTGCGCTTCGCTCAGGAGATCATCGAGGGCTCCTGCTCCATGCTCATCCTCTGCGAGGACAAGAGCCTGATCGCCGCGCGCGACAAATACGGCCGCACACCGGTGATCATCGGCAAAGGCCCGGAAGGCCATTGCGTCTCGTTCGAATCGTTCGCATTCGAAAAGCTGGGCTACACCACCTGCAAGGAGCTGGGCGCGGGCGAGATCGTGCGCATCACCCCGGACGAGGTCACGGTCGTCTCCCCGGCCGAAGAGGAAATGCGCATCTGCTCGTTCCTCTGGACCTACTACGGCTACCCGACCTCCGGCTATGAGGGAATGAACGTGGAGCTGATGCGCATGGAGAGCGGCAGGCTCATGGCCGAGCGCGAAATGAAGGACGGCACGCTGCCGGACGTCGATTACGTCTGCGGCATCCCGGATTCCGGCACACCCAACGCCATCGGCTACTCCAATCGCAGCGGCATCCCCTACGCGCGCCCCTTCATCAAATACACCCCCACCTGGCCGCGCTCCTTCATGCCCAGCAGCCAGACCGAACGCAGCCATGTCGCCAAGATGAAGCTGATCCCCGTGCGCGAGCTGATCGACGGCAAAAAGCTGCTCTTTGTGGACGATTCCATCGTCCGCGGCACACAGCTGCGCGAAACGGTCGAATTCCTGTATGAAAACGGCGCAAAGGAAGTGCATATGCGCTCCGCCTGCCCGCCGATCCTCTTCAGCTGCAAGTATCTGAACTTCTCCCGCAGCACGAGCGAGATGGACCTGATCACGCGGCGCGTGATCCTCGAGCTCGAAGGCGAAGAGGGCTTCAAATATCTGAACGAATACAGCGACCGCAGCTTTGAGCGCGGAAAGCTGCTGCGCAAGACCATCTGCGAGAAGTTCCACTTCTCCTCTCTGGAATTCCAGTCGCTCGATCTTCTGGAAAAGTCCATCGGGCTCGACCAATGCAAACTGTGCACCTATTGCTGGAACGGAAAGGAATGATCTGCAATGTCCAATATCTCCAAGTCTGACAGCTACGCAGCCGCCGGCGTGGATATCACCGCCGGCTACAAGGCCGTTGAACTGATGAAAAAGCACATCGCCCGCACCACCGAGGGCATGAACCTGGAAACCATCGGCGGCTTCGGCGGCGCGTTCCCTCTGCGTCTGGCCGGCATCAACAACCCCGTTCTGGTCTCCGGCACCGACGGCGTGGGCACCAAGCTGCGCATCGCCATGCTCATGGACAAGCACAACACCATCGGCATCGACTGCGTGGCCATGAGCGTCAACGACGTCATCTGCTGCGGCGCCCGCCCGCTCTTCTTCCTGGATTACATCGCCTGCGGCAAGAATATCCCGGAAAAGATCGCCTCCATCGTGGAAGGCGTTGCGGAAGGCTGCGTGCAGGCCGGCTGCGCTCTCATCGGCGGCGAGACCGCCGAGCACCCCGGCATGATGGCCGAGGACGACTATGACATCGCCGGCTTCGCCGTGGGCATCGCCGACGCGGACAGGATCATCAACAGCGCCTCCATGAAGGAAGGCGACTGCGTGATCGCCCTGCCCTCCACCGGCCCGCATTCCAACGGCTTCTCCCTCATCCGCCGCGCGCTGGACGTGGAAAACCGCGACCTGCACGCCAAGCTCGAATGTCTGGGCGGACAGAGCGTGGGCGAAGCGCTGCTGACCCCCACCAAGATCTACGTCAAGGCCGCTCTTGCCGCCATCGACGCCGCGCACGTCTCCGGCATCTCCCATATCACCGGCGGCGGCTTCTATGAGAACATCCCGCGCTCCGTGCCGGACGGCCTGTGCGCTGTGATCGAGAAGAAGGCCGTGCGCACGCAGCCCATCTTCGATCTGATCGCCGCGGAAGGCAAGATCCCGGAACGCGACATGTTCAATACCTTCAACATGGGCGTGGGCATGAGCATCATCGTGCGCGCGAAGGACGCCGACGCCGCTCTGGCCGCCGTGCGCAAGACCGGCGTGGACGCCTATATCATCGGCGAGATCGAAAAGGGCGAAGAGAAGATCCGCCTGGCATAAGACGGAGGGGACGACAAATGAGCAACAAGGTCCGCATTTGCGTGATGGTCTCCGGCGGCGGCACGAACCTGCAGGCGCTGATCGACTGTCAGGAGAAGGGCATGCTGCCCAGCGGCGAGATCGCGCTCGTCATCTCCAACAAAGCCGACGCCTACGCGCTCGAACGCGCAAAGAACCACGGCATCCCGGCCTTCGCCTTCTCCAAGAAGGAGCTGGGCATGAAGGCCTTTGAAAAGGCCGTGCTGGGCAAGATGGCCGAATACGGCATCGAACTGGTCGTGTTCGCCGGCTTCCTGTGCATCGTGAGCGAAAGCTTCATTAAATGCCTGCCGGAGCGCATCGTCAACATCCATCCCTCGCTCATCCCCGCCTTCTGCGGCAAGGGCATGTACGGCCTGAAGGTGCACGAGGCGGCGCTTGAGCGCGGCGTGAAATACACCGGCGCGACGGTACACATGGTCAACGAGATCCCGGACGGCGGCCGCATCCTGTATCAGAAGCCGGTGCGCATCCTCAAAAACGACACCCCCGAGACCCTGCAAAGGCGCGTTATGGAGCAGGCCGAATGGATCCTGCTTCCCAAGGCCGTGGAAGAACTGAGCAAAGAAATACGCAGAAAGGGAGATTCCTATGCACCCGTACGCTATTGCGAGCTTTAAGGAGACCGCCGAGGGCAACACCTATGTCGGCCGCGGCATCGTCATCGGCAAGACCAAGAACGCCAAGAAGGCCGCCGTCGCCTATTTCATCATGGGCCGCAGCGAAAACAGCCGCAACCGCATCTTCGTGGAAAACGGTGAAGAAGTGATCATCCATCCCTACGACCCGAGCAAGGTGGAGGATCCTTCCCTGATCATCTATTCCCCCATCCGCGTGATCGAAAATAACCTGATCGTGACCAACGGCGACCAGACCGACACCATCTATGATTTCGTGAAGGACGGCCGCAGCTTTGCTCAGGCGCTCGAGACCCGCTGCTTCGAGCCCGACGGCCCCAACTGGACCCCCCGCATCAGCGGCATGCTCACCTTCGTCGAGAACGACTTCACCTATCAGATGAGCATCCTCAAGAGCGCGGACGCCGAAGGCACCGCCTGCTCCCGCTATACCTTCTCGTATCCGGCGCTGCCGGGCGTGGGCCATTTCATCCACACCTATCAGCACGACGGCAACCCGATCCCCACCTTCTGCGGCGAGCCGGAGCGCGTGGTCATTCCGGACTGCATCGACTGCTTCACCCGCGAGATCTGGGAAGCGCTCGACCAGAACAACCGCATCTCCCTCTATGTCCGCTATGTGGATCTGGAAAGCGGCGAAATCGAAAACCGCATGATCAACCGCTACGAAAGGAAGGCCTGATTTCCGATGAATGAATTCCAGCTCAAATACGGCTGCAACCCGAACCAGAAGCCTGCCCGCATCTTCATGCACAACGGAGCCGAGCTGCCGGTGGAGATCATCTCCGGCCGCCCGGGCTACATCAACTTCCTCGATGCGCTGAACTCCTGGCAGCTGGTCAAGGAGCTCAAGGAAGCCACCGGCTGCGTGTGCGCCGCTTCCTTTAAGCACGTCTCCCCCACCTCCGCCGCCCTCGGCCTGCCCATGAGCGACGCGCTCAAGAAGGCCTGCTTTGTGGACGACGTGAAGGGTCTGGACGACAGCCCGCTGGCTCTGGCCTATGCCCGCGCCCGCGGCACCGACCGCATGTCCTCCTTCGGCGACTGGATCGCCCTTTCCGACACCTGCGACGCCGTGACCGCCCGCCTGATCCGCCGCGAAGTCTCCGACGGCGTCATCGCCCCCGGCTACACTCCCAAGGCGCTGGAGATCCTGGCCAAGAAAAAGGAAGGCAACTACAACGTCGTGAAGATCGACCCGAACTATGTGCCGGATCCGATCGAGACCAAGCAGGTCTACGGCGTGACCTTCGAGCAGGGCCGCAACGAGCTGAAGATCAACAAGGAGCTTCTGCAGAACGTCGTGACGGCGAACAAGGAAATGCCCGAATCCGCCGTGCGCGATCTCATCGTCGCTCTGATCACCCTGAAGTACACCCAGTCCAACTCCGTGTGCTTCGCCGTGGACGGACAGGCCATCGGCGTGGGCGCCGGCCAGCAGAGCCGCATCCATTGCACCCGCCTCGCCGGCAACAAGGCCGATTTCTGGCACCTGCGCCAGAGCGAGAAGGTGCTCAGCCTGCCCTTCATCGAGAAGCTGGGCCGCCCGGACCGCGACAACGCCATCGACGTCTATCTCGGCGACACTCCCGAGGACGTCCTCGCCGACGGCAACTGGCAGAAGTACTTCACCGAGCAGCCCGCTCCCTTCACCACCGAAGAGAAGCGCGCCTACCTCTCCACCATCAAGGGCGTGGCGCTGGGCTCCGATGCCTTCTTCCCCTTCGGCGACAATATCATCCGCGCGAGCCGTTCCGGCGTGAGCTACATCGCCGAACCCGGCGGATCTGTGCGCGATGACAACGTCATCGAGGAATGCGATAAGCTGGGCATCGCCATGGCGTTCACCGGCATCCGTCTGTTCCACCACTAAGAAAAACAAAACACGGCCGCCTGCGTTCTGCTCGCGGCCGCGTTTGCGTGTTATAAATACGATCTTTGGAGGCGTTTGCATGAAGATTCTTGTCGTCGGCGGAGGCGGACGCGAGCATGCCATCATCAAAAAGCTCAAGGAAAACAAGGAAATCGAGACCATTTACGCCCTTCCCGGCAACGGCGGCATCGCAAAGGACGCCGTCTGCACCGGCATCGGCGCGACGGACATCCCGGCCATCGTGGATTTTGCGGTAAACAACGCCATCGATTATGCCGTCGTCGCTCCGGACGACCCGCTGGCCCTCGGCTGCGTGGACAGGCTCAACGAACAGGGCATCCCCTGCTTTGGCCCGACCGCCGCTGCTGCGAAGATCGAAGCCAGCAAGGCGTTCTCCAAGCAGCTGATGGAAAAATACAACATCCCCACCGCGAAATGCGCCATCTTCTCCGAAATGGATAAGGCGCTGGAGTATGTCGCTTCCTGCCCCATCCCCACCGTCATCAAGGCGGACGGCCTTGCGCTGGGCAAGGGCGTGATCATCGCCATGACCCGCGAAGAGGCCGTCGAAGCCGTGCAGGGCATGATGGGCAATAAGATGTTCGGCGAGAGCGGCTCCACCGTCGTCATCGAGGAATTCCTCGAAGGCCCGGAGATCACCGTGCTCTCCTTCACCGACGGGACGACCGTCGTGCCCATGGTCTCCTCCATGGACCACAAGCGCGCGCACGACAACGACGAGGGCCTGAACACCGGCGGCATGGGCGCCATCGCCCCGAACCCCTATTACACAAAGGAAGTCGCGGCCGAGTGCATGGAAAAGATCTTCCTGCCGACCATCCGCGCCATGAAGGCCGAAGGCCGTGAGTTCCGCGGCTGCCTGTATTTCGGCCTGATGCTGACCAAGGACGGCCCGAAGGTGATCGAATACAACAGCCGTTTCGGCGATCCGGAGACGCAGATCGTGCTGCCGCTGCTGGAGAGCGATCTGTACACCGTGATGCGCGCCGTGACGGACGGCACGCTCGCCCAGACGGAAGTCAAATTCGCCGAGGACAAGCACTGCTGCTGCGTGGTCATCGCCTCCAAGGGCTACCCCGAGCATTACGAAAAGGGCTTCCCCATCGAACTGCCGGAAGAGGGCGAGGGAGAATGGATCTACATCGCCGGCGCAAAGAAGGCCGAAGACGGCGCGCTCCTCTCCAGCGGCGGACGCGTGCTGGGCATGAGCGCGACCGGCTCTACTTTAGAAGAGGCGATCGCCCATGCGTATGCGCTGGCCGGCAAGGTCAAATTTGAAAACGGATTTATGAGGCATGATATCGGCGCACGCGCGCTGAAGGCCATGGAAAGGCGGTAATCAACAATGGTATACCGTGTATATGTAGAGAAAAAGCCGGAGCTGGCCAACGAAGCCCGCTCTCTGGCCAACGATATCCGCGAGTTTCTGGGCGTGACCGCTCTGGAAGGCCTGCGCATGCTCAACCGCTACGATGCGGAAGGCATGAGCGAGGAACTTTTCGGCGAATGCGTCGCGCAGGTGTTCTCCGAGCCGCAGCTGGACGTGACCTACGACCACTGCCCGGAATGGGGCGACGTCACCTTCTGCACCGAGTATCTGCCCGGCCAGTATGACCAGCGGGCCGATTCCGCCGCGCAGTGCATCCAGATCCTCTCTCAGGGCGAGAGGCCGCTCATCCGCACCGCGAAGGTCTATATCCTCAAGGGCAAGCTGAGCGCGGAAGACGTCGCTGCGATCAAGAAATACGTCATCAACCCCGTCGAAGCGCGCGAGGCTTCTCTCGACCGCGTAGAGACGCTCAAGACCGAATACGAGCTGCCCGAGACCGTGCGCACGCTGGAGGGCTTCATCTCCCTCGACCGCGCCGGCCTTGAGGAATTCCTGCAGGAATACGCTCTGGCCATGGATATCGACGACGTCGCCTTCTGCCAGAAGTATTTCCGGGAGCAGCAGCGCGACCCCACCATCACCGAGATCCGCATTCTGGACACCTACTGGTCCGACCACTGCCGCCACACCACCTTCCTGACCACCATCGACTCCGTCAAGTTTGACGATCCGCTGGTCGAAAACGCGTGGCAGGATTACCTCAAGACCCGCAAAGAGCTGGGCCGCGAGCACAAGCCGATCAACCTCATGGACATCGGCACCATCGGCGCGAAGTATCTCAAGAGCATCGGCAAGCTCGATAAGCTGGACGAGTCCGAAGAGATCAACGCCTGCACGGTGAAGATGCAGATCGAGCACGACGGCGAGAAGGAAGACTGGCTGCTGCTGTTCAAGAACGAAACGCACAACCACCCGACCGAGATCGAGCCCTTCGGCGGCGCGGCCACCTGCATCGGCGGCGCGATCCGCGATCCGCTCTCCGGGCGTTCCTATGTGTACGGCGCGATGCGCGTGACCGGCGCGGCCGATCCGCTCAAGCCCGTTTCCGAGACTCTGCCGGGCAAGCTGCCCCAGCGCAAGCTCGTCACCACCGCTGCGGCGGGCTATTCCTCCTACGGCAACCAGATCGGCCTTGCGACCGGTCAGGTCGACGAGATCTATCACGACGGCTACGCTGCCAAGAGGCTGGAGATCGGCGCGGTCGTGGGCGCTGCTCCGGCTGCAAACGTGCGCCGCGAAGTGCCCGCTCCGGGCGACGTGGTGATCCTGCTGGGCGGCCGCACGGGCCGCGACGGCTGCGGCGGCGCGACCGGCTCCTCCAAGAGCCATACCCTCTCCTCTCTGGAAGCCTGCGGCGCTGAAGTGCAGAAGGGCAACGCCCCCGAAGAGCGCAAGCTGCAGCGCCTCTTCCGCACGCCCGAGGCCTGCCGCCTGATCAAGCGCTGCAACGACTTCGGTGCGGGCGGCGTCTCCGTCGCCATCGGCGAGCTGGCCGACGGTCTGGAGATCGACCTGAACGCAGTG
>JAUMYC010000253.1 GCA_030528845.1 Eubacteriales bacterium | reverse complement strand
AGGAAGCGGTGATGGTGATCTTCTGCTCGTTGCCGGTGCCCAGATCCTTGGCGGAGACATGCACGATGCCGTTTGCGTCGATGTCGAAGGTGACCTCGATCTGCGGCACGCCGCGCGGAGCGGGAGCGATGCCGGAGAGCTGGAAGCGGCCGAGGGTCTTGTTGTAGGCGGCCATTTCGCGCTCGCCCTGCAGCACATGCACGTCGACTGCGGTCTGGCCGTCGGCGGCGGTGGAGAAGACCTGGCTCTTCTTGACCGGGATGGTGGTGTTGCGCTCGATCAGACGGGTGAACACGCCGCCCATGGTCTCGATGCCCAGAGACAGGGGGGTGACGTCCAGCAGGACGACGTCCTTGACTTCGCCGCCGAGGATGGCGCCCTGAATGGCGGCGCCGAGGGCGACGCACTCGTCCGGGTTGATGCCCTTATAGGGCTCCTTGCCGGTCACGCGCTGCACGGCTTCCTGCACGGCGGGGATGCGGGTGGAACCGCCCACGAGGATGACCTTGTCGATCTGAGAGGCGGTCAGGCCGGCGTCGGAGAGGCACTGGTTGAGCGGCTGGATGGTCTTGTCGACCAGATCCGCGGTCAGCTCGTTGAACTTGGCGCGGGTGAGGGTCACGTCCAGATGCTTCGGGCCGGTGGCGTCGGCGGTGATGAAGGGCAGGTTGATGTTGGCGCTCATGATGCCGCTGAGCTCGATCTTGGCCTTTTCGGCGGCTTCCTTGAGGCGCTGCAGGGCCATGCGGTCCTGACGCAGGTCGATGCCGTTTTCGCGCTGGAATTCGGCCGCGACGTAGTCGATGATCCTCTGGTCGAAGTCGTCGCCGCCCAGGCGGTTGTTGCCGGCGGTGGCCAGAACTTCAAACACGCCGTCGCCGATCTCCATGAGGGAGACGTCGAAGGTGCCGCCGCCCAGGTCGTAGACGAGGATCTTGTGGGCGTCTTCCTTGTCGAGGCCGTAGGCCAGAGCGGCTGCGGTGGGCTCGTTGATGATGCGCAGGACTTCCAGACCGGCGATGCGGCCGGCGTCCTTGGTGGCCTGACGCTGCGCGTCGGAGAAGTAGGCCGGAACGGTGATGACGGCCTGAGAGACGGTCTCGCCGATGTAGGCCTCGGCGTCGGACTTGAGCTTGCCCAGGATCATGGCGCTGATCTCCTGGGGGGTGTAATCCTTGCCGTCCACGGAGACCTTATGGTTGGTGCCCATCTCGCGCTTGATGGAGATGACGGTGCGGTCCGGATTGGTGACGGCCTGACGCTTGGCGACCTGACCGACCAGACGCTCGCCGTTCTTGGCAAAAGCGACGACGGAGGGCGTGGTGCGCGCGCCTTCGGGGTTCGGGATAACGGTGGATTCCTGGCCTTCCATGACGGCCACGCAGGAATTGGTGGTACCAAGGTCGATGCCGATGATCTTGCTCATTTTTATATTCCTCCAAATTCAGTAAAATGTCGATGTTGGTCTGATATGGGAATGCGCGCGTTTATTCGGCGCAGACTTTCACGGAGGCATAGCGGACGACGCGTTCGCCCACGCGGTAGCCCTTCTCGAAGCACTCGATGATGGTGCCGGGCTCGCCCTCTTCGCCGCGCATCACGGCGTTGTGTACCTCCGGGTCGAAGGGCTCGCCGGGGCCGGCGGGGATCTCCTCCAGGCCCAGCTTTTCGCCCACGCCGCGGAACTGCTTGAGGACCATCTTCAGTCCGCCGACCAGCGGGCTGTCGTCGTCCTCGGCCACGGTGGCCAGAGCGCGTTCGAGATTATCCAGCACCGGCAGAAACGCGGCCAGCGTCTCGCGCACGCCCTCTTCGCGGGCGTCGGTGCGGGCGGTCTGGTTGCGGCGGCGGAAGTTTGCAAAATCCGCCTGCGTGCGCTGGGCCAGCGCGAGATATTCGTCGCGCTGCTCCACGGCCGTGCGCAGGGCCGCTTCCCATTCTTCCGCGGTGGCCTCGCGCTGCTCGGCCTGTTCGGCCTGCTGCTCGGTCTGTTCGGGTTCGGTCTGCTGCTCGTTCTCGGGCTGCAGCTTTTCTTCGTTCGTTTTATCGGTATGCAAGGCTTTGTCCGCCCCTTTCTTTCTCCAGTTGATCTTGGCCATCGTTTCCTCCGTTTATGTTCAGCCTGTCATTCGCCTTCTTTTTTCGGCTGCGCGGCGTTGCCGGAAAGGACTTTGGTCAAAAGCCTTCCCATATAGCCCAGCGCTGCGATGACATGGCCGTAATGCATTCTCGTTGGGCCAAGGATGCCCAGCGTGCCTGTGGTCTGGTCGTCCACGCGATAGGTGGCGGTGACGATGGAGCAGTCGCTCAGCTCCGGCACGCCCGTCTCCGGGCCGATGCGGATGGAGAATTCCATCGAGCCGCCGCTGCGCAGCAGCGGATAGAGCTTGTCGCGCGATTCGAGCACCCTGAGGAAATCCCGCGCGCGGCCCACGTCGCTGTATTCCGGGTAATGCAGAAGGTTGCCCGGCCCGCCGACGACCACCTGGTTCTTCTCCTCGTCCTGCAGCCTGTTCTCCAGCGCGTTCATCACGCCGACGAAGAGCTTGCGGTTTTCCTTGAGATCGCGGAACACCTCTGCGAAGA
Source organism: Eubacteriales bacterium (assembly GCA_030528845.1). The sequence goes on along the minus strand of JAUMYC010000253.1, from coordinate 551 downwards.
TCTGGCGGATCTCGCTGAGCGGCTGGTCGGCCAGTGCCTGCGTGATCGTCTCGGAAAGGTTGTGCAGAAGGTCCGGATTCAGGCCCTCCGGCACGCGGATGAGCGTGTCCTTTACGATGCCCGCGCTCGTGACCACGACCATCAGCGCGGTCATATCGTCCACCTGCACCAGCTGCACGCGCTTGATGCGCAGCGTGCTCACAGACGGCCCGGCGACCAGCGCCGTGTACTGCGTTACGTTGGAAAGCGCCTGCGCTGCGGAGCGGAGCACGCTGTCCACCTGCGCCGAGCGCGCCGAAAGGTGCTTTTGCATGAACTCCGTCTCTTCGCGGCTGAGCTCGCCCACCTTCAGCAGCCGGTCTACATACAGCCGATAGGCCTTGGCCGAGGGGATGCGCCCGGCGGAGGTATGCGGCGAGGCGAGGTAGCCCAGCTCTTCAAGGTCGCTCATCTCGTTGCGGATCGTGGCCGGGGAAAAGCCTACGCCGGATTTGCGCGAGACGGTGCGCGAGCCGACGGGTACGGCTGTGGTGATATAGTCGTCGATGATC
>JAUMYC010000252.1 GCA_030528845.1 Eubacteriales bacterium | reverse complement strand
CGTCCAGACCGCCCATGGCCGCGGCATACGCGCCGATGTACTTCTTGATGCTGTAAGCCCACACGTCAAGCGCCCTCTTGGCGTCTTCGCTGCCGGCGTCTGCAGCGTCCCAGATATCGCGCATGTCGGAGCCGACGCCGGTGAGCGCCAGCATGCCGGACTTCTTGTTCAGGATATTGAGCGTCTCGGTCACGGTCAGGCCTTCGTTGTTGGCGATGCATTCGACAACGGCCGGATCCACAGAGCCGGAGCGGGTGCCCATGACGACGCCCTCCAGGGGAGTGAGGCCCATGGAGGTATCGATGCACTTGCCGTCCACGCAGGCGCTCAGAGAAGCGCCGTTGCCCAGATGGCACACGACGACCTTGTGCGCGTTCTCAGCGCCGAGGATCTCGATGGTGCGGGCAGAGACGAAGCGGTGAGAAGTGCCGTGGAAGCCGTAGCGGCGGATCTGATACTTCTCGTAATACTCCTTGGGAATGGCGTAGAGATAGGCATGCTCGGGCATGGTCTGATGGAACGCGGTGTCGAACACGGCGACCATGGGAGTGTTGGGCATGATCTTCTGGCAGGCTTCGATGCCCATGAGGTTGGCCGGGTTGTGCAGCGGGCCCAGCGGGATGCATTCCTTGATGGCCTCGATGACGGGCTCGTCGATGATGCAGGAGGCGGTGAACTTCATGCCGCCGTGCAGCACGCGATGGCCCACAGCGCCGATCTCGTCGATGGACTTGATCACGCCGTGCTCGCCGTCCTGCAGCGCGTCCATAACGACGGCCATGGCGGCGGTATGGTCCGGCATGGGGGCGAGCTGCACGAACTTGCCCTCTTCGCCGAACTTGTGGGTCAGCTTGGAGCCGTCCGTACCGATGCGCTCGCAAATGCCCTTGGCGATGATGGACTCGTCCTGCATGTCGATCAGCTGATACTTCAGAGAGGAGGAGCCGGCGTTGATGATGAGGATCTTCATGATGCTGTATCTCCTTTATTCATACCCGGGCGCCGCCTGAAACAGCGGCGCCGGGCGTACATTTGACGGGACGGATGCCAAAAGGATCAGCGGACCGGCCGCTTGCGGCGGTCGCGCGTGTCGCCGCCTCAAAGAGGGGGCGACGATCCTCCGATGATAAGGATCAGCGGACCGGCCGCTTGCGGCGGTCGCGCGTGTCGCCGCCTCAAAGAGGGGGCGACGATCCTCCTTTACTGGGCCTGGCAGGCGGTGATGGCGACGGTGGCGACGATGTCGTCCACGGAGCAGCCGCGGCTCAGGTCGTTGCAGGGCTTGGCGATGCCCTGCAGGATGGGGCCGTAGGCTTCGGCATGGCCGAGGCGCTGCACCAGCTTGTAGCCGATGTTGCCGGCCTGCAGATCCGGGAAGACGAGGACGTTGGCATGGCCGGCGACCTTGCTGCCCTTGGCCTTGAGCTCGCCCACGCTCGGCACGATGGCGGCGTCGAGCTGCAGCTCGCCGTCGAGGGCCAGCTCGGGGGCCATTTCCTTGGCGATGGCGGTGGCTTCCTGCACCTTGGTCACCAGCTCATGCTTGGCGGAGCCCATGGTGGAGAAGGAGAGCATGGCGACCTTGGGCTCGATGCCGGCAAGGGCCACGGCGGAATCGGCGGCGGCGACGGCGATGTTGGCCATCTCCTCGGCGGTCGGGCAGGGGATGACGGCGCAGTCGGCAAAGATCATGATGCCGTCGGAGCCGTAGGTCTTGTCCGGGCATTCCATCAGGAAGCAGGAGGAGACCGTCTTCATGCCGGGCTTGGCCTTGATGATCTGCAGCGCGGGGCGCAGCATATCGCCGGTGGAATGGATCGCGCCGGAGACGAGGCCGTCGGCGTCGCCGAGCTTGACCATCATCACGCCGTAGTACATCGGGTCGGAAACGAGCTTGGCGGCCTGTTCCTCGGTCATGCCCTTGGCCTTGCGGATCTCATAGAGAGCCGCGGCGTATTCGCCGGCCTTGGCGCTGTCGGCGGGGTTCACGATGGTCAGACCTTCGATGCTGGTGCCGGTGGTCGCGGCTACCTCGGCCACCTTGGCCGGGTCGCCCAGCAGAGTCAGCTGTGCCAGGCCTTCCGCCGCGATCTTCGCAGCAGCCTGGATATTGCGGGTCTCCTCGCCCTCGGGCAGCACGATGTGCTTCACGTTGGATTTTGCCTTCGCCTTGATCACATCAATAATTGCCATGCTTGTTTCCCTCCATAAAAAGCTCCTCCCTCATGCGGCGCAGAGGCCGCCGGGGCGGTCGTTTTCGCGCACAGAGCCGCGCAGCGCGCAGCCCTATGCTGTCTCATTCTTATTATACGCCCAAATTCTGTATTTGCAAAGAAAAACAAGGTGAAAAATGCGGCCCGGAGCGCCATTTCTTTCCGCAGAATGCTTTTTTTACGATTATTTTACCCCTGCCCGCGCCGCATAACAAAGGCTTCGCTTGCGATGTTTGCCTTTGTCTGCTATAATCTGTAATTGCGCATCCTTGCTCTGGCGCACCCGGCCAGAGCCGTTTGCCGGGAAGTTTTTTCCGGCCCAAGTCCATAAGGAGGTGAACGTCTTGAACCAGTACGAGGTTATGTACATCATCGATCCCACTCTTGAGGATCAGGCTCGTGCGGATCTCATCGCCCGTTTCAATTCTCTCGTTGAGCTGAATGGCGGCAAGGTGGACCGCGTCGACGAATGGGGCAAGCGCCGTCTGGCCTATGCCATCGACTACAAGACCGAAGGCTACTATGTACTTCTGTACATCTCCGCGCCTTCCACGCTGCCCAAGGAGCTGGAACGCAACATGCAGATTTCCGACTCCGTTCTCCGCTATATGGTGATCCGCTTCGAGGGCGAACTGCCGCCCAAGAGGGAGCCGCTGCGTCCCTATGCTCAGAATGCACAGGCTGCCGCAGAGGAAACCATGACCGTCAGTGCCGTTACCGGCGCAAAAACCGCCGCAAAAGCTGTCGTGGAGGATACCAGCAATTTCGGATTGAATTACAAGGGTCAGAGCATCGTTCTGAACTCCCGAATCAGTCTGAAGACGAACTTCACTCTTGCAGAAAGCCAACGTATAGACAACTATACCTTCGTCTTGACCTATGCCGTTGGAAATCAGCCTGTCAACAGAACCCTTGAGGCACGTGAAATCGTGGA
>JAUMYC010000251.1 GCA_030528845.1 Eubacteriales bacterium | reverse complement strand
AGCGGCGCGGCGGCTGATGCTGCAAAACGCGCTGGCGGGCGCGGTTGCGATCCTGATCGGCTTTTTCATGCAGGCGCGCCTGTCGCAGGCGGGGCTTTCTCCGGCGCTGCTGGGACCTGCGCTGTTTGTGATGGGCATGGGCGGCGCGCTGGGCGCGCGTCTGGCGCTTAAAATCCGCGGGATGGCTTACAACAAGCTCTATGCGCTCTGCCTTTCGGGGATTCTGGCGGCGCTTTTGCTGAGCGCAAGTCCGCTGCCGCCGCTGATGATCCTCGGAGGTTTTGCGGCCGCGCTGCTGGATGATCTTGTGCAGGTAAAGACCGACGCGCTGCTGCAGGACATGTTCCCCTCCGCGCAGCGGGCGACGCTTGTGTCCGTATCCTCGCTGCTTTTCTCGCTGGTGATGATCGTGCTTTCGCCGCTTGCCGGAGGGCTTTACGGCATGCTGTGACGGACAGAATCGATACAGAACCGATTTTGAGGTTTGCACAGCGAAGAGCATGTGTTATGATTTTGTATAGAGCAATGCAATTGTACAAAGGAGGCGATTTGGATGAGGGAGCCGATGCGTAACGCCAGCTGAGCAGGGCTGTCGCATTATTCGTGCGCAAATGGATCGCAATACCATGTGATGGCCTCTGCTGTTTCTGAAAAACACCGTCAGAAGGAGCAAGCTATGAGTTATGTGAATGCGGGGCAGACGCTGCCCGAACACCTGATTGAAGAGATACAGTCGTACGTGGACGGCGTGTATCTGTACATTCCGCGCAAGGCGGAGAACAAGAAGCAATGGGGAACGGAAAGTCGCAGCAGACAGACGCTGCTTGAGCGCGACCGGAGCATCTTTGACGCGTACTGCGCGGGCTGCCGCGTGGCGGAGCTGGCGAGGGTCTATTTCCTTTCCGAGAAGACGATTCAGCGGATCGTGCGCCGGCAGAAGCGGCTGCGCGGCTGCGCATGCGAAAGCGGGGAAGCAAGATGAGCGGCATTGAGATTATCCGCATTGATCAGCAGCCGCAGCTGCTTGAGCGCGCGGCGGCGTGGTTCCATGCCAAATGGGGCATTCCGCTTGCGGCGTACGAGCAGAGCATGCAGGACAGCCTCGCGGGCGGACCGGTTCCTATGTGGTTTGCCGCCATGGACGGCGATGAATTTGTCGGCGGGCTGGGCGTGATTGAAAACGACTTCCACGCGCGAAAGGACCTCGCGCCCAACGTCTGCGCGGTCTATGTGGAGGAAGCGTACCGCCGCCGCGGGATCGCGGGCGCGCTGCTTGCACGCGTGAGCGCGGAGATGGCGGCGCAGGGCGTTGATACGCTGTATCTGGTCACGAGCCACGTGGGCTTTTACGAGCGGTACGGCTGGTCATACTTCTGCCCCGTCTTGTGCGACGGGGAGGCAGAACCCAGCCGGATGTACCGGCACATTGCAAAATAAGAAAGCGCTGTCTCCGGCGGCTTGTTCAGCCGTTTTGAGACAGCGCTTTGCATGAAAGAATCAGTCCGCCAGACGCGCCTTTTCAAGCGCGGTGACGATCGCGGGCACGGCGATGAGCTGCAGGATGACGCCGGGCACGGCGTTGACAAAGCCGTTGGTGATAAACAGGGCGAAGGTAAAGCTCTTCGCCGCCGCGCCGTAGAGCGGCACGGACGCAAGCCCCCAGACCACGCGGCCAAGGAGCATCGCGGCGATCAGAGAGACGTAGAGCATGGGCAGCGTGCGCGGGAGTTTCCTGCGGAGCAGACCGGAGATCACGCCGTAGGCGGCGATGGCGAGCGCCATGGGCATGAGCACGGGCATGCCAAAGAGCATGCTGCGCAGGATGGGCAGGATGGCGCCGACGGCCAGCCCCCAAAGGGGACCGCAGACCATGCCGCAGATGAAGACCGGCAGATGCATCGGGCAGAGCATGTTGCCGATGTGCTGGATCTGTCCGGTGAGGAAGGGGAGCAGGAGCCCCGCGGCGAGGCACATGGCGGAGAGCGTCAGGCGGCGCGTGGAGAAATTCCGTTTCATTGTCTTCGTCCTTTCGTATGCATGAAATAGTAAAAGCCATGAGGAAACAGGCCGGTTCTCCGGCGTCTGCCTTCATGGCTTGATTTCTGTGTATGCCGCCTTCGGGCGACAGGATGATTATACAGCAGCAGACGCGCCGCGTCAATCCTTATTCGTCGATGACGCCGCGCTGCTTTCGCCGCTCGCGCAGCTTGGCCTCCTGCCCCTGATCAGAGGGGACGTAGTAGCGCCTGCCCTTGACCTCGGGCGGCATGTACTCCTGCGCGACCCAGTGACCGGGGAAGTCGTGCGGATATTTGTACTGCGCGCCGGAGCCCAGACGCTCGTGCCCGCTATAGTGCGTGTCGCGCAGATGCACCGGCACGGGACCGAAGCCGCCGGCCTCCGCGTCGGCGACGCTCGTGTCAAGCGCCATCACCACGGAATTGGATTTCGGGCTTTCGCATACGGCGATGATCGCCTGCGCGAGGGAAAGCCGCGCTTCGGGAATGCCGACCATCTCCAGCGCCTGCGCCGCGGCGACGGCCTGCAGCATGGCGGTCGGATTGGCAAGCCCGACGTCCTCGCTCGCGTGCGCGATGATGCGCCGGGCGATCAGCCGGGGATCGACGCCCGCATAGAGCAGCCGCGCAAACCACGCCAGCGCCGCGTCGGAATCGCTGCCGCGCAGGCTCTTGCAGAAGGCGGAGAGCATGTCGTAATACAGCGACTCGTCGCAGCGGATGACGGGCTTCTGGATGGATTCCTCCGCGACGGGGAGCGTGATGCGGATGACGCCGGTTTCGTCCGCGTCGGTGGTCAGCACGGCGAGCTCCAGCGCGCCCAGCGCGCTGCGCACATCGCCGTTGGCGATGCGGGCGATATGGCGCGCCGCGTCCTCCTCAAGGATCACGTTTTTGAGCCCGAAGCCGCGCTCGCGGTCGCTCAGCGCGCAGCGCATGGCGTGCAGCACGTCGCTTTCCTCCAGCGGCTCAAACTGGAAAATGCGGCACCGGGAGACGATCGCCGGGGTCATGGCGATCAGCGGGTTTTCCGTCGTGGAGCCGATGAAGCGCACCACGCCGCGCTCGATGGCCGGCAGGATGGAATCGCTCTGCGATTTGCTCCATCGGTGGCACTCGTCCAGCAGCAGG
>JAUMYC010000051.1:2906-13421 GCA_030528845.1 Eubacteriales bacterium | reverse complement strand
CGTGAAGCCCTATGCCGACCTGCCCGAAACGGCGGGCATCCCCATCTACACCCAGCACAGGCTGGACAGTCTCATCGGCACCGCGCATGAAAACGGCATGCAGGTGGCCGTGCATGCCATCGGCGACGCCGCGCTGGATCAGGTGCTCAACGCGGTGGACAAGGCGCAGGCCAAATGCCCGCGCGAGGACGCGCGCCACGGCGTCGTGCACGCGCAGATCACCCGGCCGGATCAGCTCGAGCGCATGGAAAAGATGCATATGCAGGCCTATGTGCAGCCCATCTTCCTCGATTACGACACGCGCATCGTGGAGCCGCGCGTGGGCGCGGAGCTGGCCGCTTCTTCCTATGCCTTCGGAACGCTCTTTAACACCTGCCACGCTTCCTTCGGTTCGGATTGCCCCGTGGAGGGCGCCAACCCGCTGCGCGGCATCCAGTGCGCGGTCACGCGCGCGCCCATCAACGCGCCGCACATGCAGTACAGGCCCGAGGAGGCGGTCAGCGTGGCGCAGGCCATCGACGGCTTCACCTCCCACAGCGCCTACGCATGCTTTGCCGAGCAGACGCAGGGCCGCATCGCGCCGGGCATGCATGCCGATTTCGTGCTGCTGGAATCCGACCCGTTCCGGACCTACCCCAGCCGCATCGCGGATATCCGCGTGCGCGAGACGTGGGTCGGCGGCGAGAAGGTATACGACAGCGCCGAACAGGACGAGGAATGAGCGCGGCGGACGAGAGAGGGGCGAAGGCGACATGAAAGCGCTGTATTTGAGCGAAAGCGGAGGGAACCTCGGGTATGTGTTCGGGCCGGAGCAGCGCGCGCGCATCGGGCGGCTGCTGGGCTTCGAGCCCGTGGAGGCGACGGCCCTGCCGGAGGACTGCTCCGAGGTGGAGATGATCTTCTCCACATGGGGCATGCCCGCGCTGAGCAAAGAGGAGATCGAACAGAAGCTGCCGAGGCTTCGGCATGTCTTTTACGCCGCGGGCAGCGTGCAGTATTTTGCGCGGCCGTTTCTGGAGGCGGGCGTGCATGTGTACAGCGCCTGGCAGGCCAATGCCGTGCCCGTGGTCCAGTTCGCCTTTTCACAGATCCTGCTGGCCTGCAAGGGGTATTTTCAGGTGCAGGCGGCGTGCAAAGAGAGCCGCGCAGGGGCGCAGGCGCTGTTTAAGAACTATCCGGGCGTGTATGACGTAAAGATCGGCATCCTCGGCTGCGGAGCGATCGGCAGCGAGGTCTGCCGCATGCTCGTGCGCGAGGGGCTGGAGGTTCTGGCCTACGACCCCTATATGAGCGAAGAGCGCGCGGCGCAGCTGGGCGTTCGCAAGGCGGAGATGGACGAGATCTTCCGCGAGTGCATCGTGGTGAGCAACCACATCCCGAACCTGCCCAGCACCGTCGGCGTGATCAAGCGGGAGCACCTGCTCTCCCTGCAGGAGTATGCCACCTTCATCAACACCGGGCGCGGGCCGCAGCTCTGCGAGCAGGATCTGTACGACGCGCTCGTGCAGACGCCCACGCGCACGGCGCTGCTCGACGTGATGACGGACGAGCAGCTCTCGGATGACAAGCCCATCACCAAACTGCCCAACTGCTTCCTCACGCCGCATATCGCGGGCTCTGCCGGAAACGAGGTGCACCGCATGGCGGACTATATGGCCGACATGCTCGGGCGCGTGCTGGCCGGGCAGGAGGCGGAGTATGAAGTGACACTGAAGATGCTCGAAACGATGGCCTGAGAAGGTCTTCGCTGAGCGCACAAGTGTGCGTGTAACGCGGACTTATAAAGACCCGGGTCTTTCGAGCGGACACAGTGTATAAAATGTTGGTAAATGACAGAAAACATGCTTGAAAGTTCACACGGATAGGCGTATGCTGTTCTTGGAAGCCTAATCAGGAGTGTGAAGGAACATGCGCGCAGTCAATATTAAGCTCAGCTTAGCGGAAAACGTCAAGTCCTTTGTGAATATCGCGAACCGTCATCCCTATGATATCGACCTGCGGGCGGGCCGCCACGTTGTGGACGGCAAGTCCATCCTGGGCATCTTCAGCCTGGATCTGTCCAAGCCGATCACCATGGAAGTGTATGACGATCATTGCGACGATCTGATGGAAGAGATCAAGCCCTTCATCATCGGCTGACCTCTGCCGGAGGAGACGAAAGACGAGATACCAATGCAAAAGCGCCGCCAAGCAGCGGCGCTTTTTGGGTTTTATTTCAGGAGAAAACCATCGGGCATGCACACAAGAAAAGGGGGAACACAGGAAAATGAAGAAGATGGACGTGATCTATCTTTGGGAGGGCAAGGAGGCCCCGTATACGCAGGAGAGCCAGGGGCAGGCCCAGCCCAGCATCACCGCCTATCCCGTGGAGGGCTCCAAAGGCGCGGTGGTCGTCTGCCCGGGCGGCGGCTATACGATGAAGGCCCCGCATGAGGGCGGCCCCATCGCGGAAAAGATCAACGAAGCGGGCGTCAGCGCCTTTGTGCTGGACTATCGCGTCAAGCCCTGCTCCATCGAAGCGCCGCTGGCCGACGCCTCCCGCGCCATCCGCGTGGTGCGCGCCATGGGCTACGAAAAGGTCGCCATCCTCGGCTTCTCCGCCGGCGGACATCTCACCTGCTCCGCCGCCACCCTCTACACCGAGGGCGACCCGCAGAATGAAGATCCGATCGAGCGGCTGTCCTCCCGTCCGGACGCCTTCCTGCCCTGCTATGCGGTGGTCAGCTTCGCCTCCTTCCGCCATCAGGGCTCGCTGGAGAGCCTGCTGGGCGAAAAGAAGACGGACTACGGCCTCATCCGCCGCTATTCGGCAGAATTGCATATCGACGGCAACACGCCGCCCTGCTTCCTTTGGCACACCGCCGCCGACGCGACCGTGCCTGTGGAACAGAGCCTGACGCTGGCGCAGGCGTTGGCGCACGCGGGCATCCCCTTTGAGATGCACGTCTATCCCGAAGGACGGCACGGCCTTGGCCTCGCGGAGGAATATGACGACGTGAAGAGCTGGGCCGAGCATATGAAATACTGGCTGACCAAACAGGGCTTCGCGCGCTGACAGGGCGCGTGAAGGCTGCGCCCGCAGGGGGAGAGAGCGCTCTTTCTGCGGGCGCAGCGCATTTTTATGGCGCTTTGCACGGCGGCGGCTGCGCGGTTTGTGTTTTTTTTGCGGGGCAAAGGGAACAGGCCGGTGAAAAACGCGGTCTGATGGTGTATAATGACAAGACAGAGGAGGGCAAGGGATGATCAAGCGGTGCATAGGGGTGTTCCTGCTCGTGTTCGTCGTCGTGCTGCTCTTCCCCGCGTGGGAGACCCCGACGCGGCCCGTGTTCGCGATGAACGTGCCCACGCCCACTCCGCGGCCGACTCCGACGCCCACGCCCGCCCCGACTCCCACCCCGAAACCTACGCCCACGCCCACTCCGACTCCCGCGCCCACGCCCGCGCCCATCCGCGAGGGGATGAGCGGCGAGGAGGTGCGCGCGGTGCAGGAGACGCTCTATTTGTGCGGCTTCACGCAGAGCCGCCCCGACGGCATATTCGGGCCGAACACGGCTGAGGCCGTGCTGCTGCTCAAGGAATATATCAATACGTATTTCGACGCGGACGAGCCGGAGGACGAGGCCGTCTCGCGCAGGCTGTACAATTCCCTTGGAAGCATGCCCGTCTGTGCGGGCGACGTGGCCAGAGGAGAGAGCGGGCTGAACGTGCGCCGCATACAGACGCGGCTCAAGACGCTCGGGTATCTTGTGCAGGAGCCCGACGGCGTGTATGGGGAGAATACGGAGCGCGCCGTGGCGTATTTTCAGACGCGCAACGGTCTCTTCTGCTCAGGAGTCGCCACGGAGGACACGCAGCGGCTGCTCTTCAGCGCCGCGGCGCAGCAGAGCGACCGCTATGTCATGCCCTACATGCTGGTGGTGGACGTGAGCGATCAGCGGGTCTACGCCTATTCCTGGAGCGGCGGCGAGTTTTCCAACCTTGTGCGCACGATGACCTGTTCCACCGGAAAAAAGGAAACGCCCACGCCGCTGGGCACCTTTACCTCCACCACGGGCCGCGGCGCAAGATGGCATTATTTTACGAAGTTCGAATGCTGGGCGCAGTACGCATGGTATATTGAAGGGGATATCCTCTTCCACAGCGTGCTCTTCTCGGAAAAGGACGAGAGCACCGTGACAAGCTCGAGCGTGCGCAACCTTGGCAAGCGGGCCTCGCACGGCTGCGTGCGCCTCTCGGTGGAGGACGCGCGCTGGATCTGGGAGAACTGTCCGAACAAGACGACGGTTGTCGTCCGCGAATGAGAAAAACGCGCCGGCGCGCATCGAACCGGCGCACGCAGAAAACAGCCGATGGAAAGGGCCGGAACAGTGGAAGAGAAGCAAAGCTGCGTCGTGGTCGTGCCGGTGCACAAGCCGTGGCCCGACGCATGGGAGCGCGGGTCGTTTGCGCATCTGCTGGAGGTATACGCAGGCAGGCCGGTCTGCCTCGTGCACCCCGAGGGAGTGAGCATGGCGCGCTATCTGAGCCTGCCCGGGGCGCAGAGATGCCGCACGATGGCCTTCGCCTCCATGAACTACATCTCGCGCGCCTCCTATAACGAGCTGCTCCTGCAGCCGGAGTTTTATTCCGCCTTCATGGGCTACGACTATATCCTCCTGCATCACCTCGATGCGTGGTCGTTTCGGGACGACGTCGACAGCTTTATCGAGCTGGAGCTGGATTACATCGGCGCGGCGAGCGCGCTGCCCGGCGGCAAGCAGGCCGGCGGGCTGAGCCTGCGGCGCACGTTCAGCTGCCTGAGAGCGTGCCGTGCGGCGGTCAGGCTCGACGGCATCTCGCTGCTCATGCACAGTAAATATCTGCACGCGCGCGACGTGCTGGCCATCGCCAAGCGCAGCATGGCCATCCCCATCCACGAGCAGAACCCCTACCGCGCGGAGGACCATTTCTTCACCTTCGCCGCGCCCATTTTGGACGAGAGCTTCCGCGTGGCAAGGCCGGAGCAGGCGCGCCGGTTCGGCTTTGACGCGGGCGCGCGCTCGCTCTTTGAAAAGAACAGGGGCGCGCTGCCCATGGGCTGCCACGCCTTCTGGAAGGACGGCAACTGGGAATTCTGGAAGCAATACATCGATTGCGGCGATCCGGAGCCCGGCAGTTGAGCGCAGGCGGTTGCTCTTGAGGCAAAAATCCGATATAATAGGATCATTGATCGCATCATCAGCCGGGTATCCACCCCTTGCGGGCGGGTCCCCGGTTTTGGCGCGCTCTGCGCCGGCCATATTTAGGGAGGGAAACGCAGTTGTCCGAGAGGAAAGAGGACTGGAGCATCGTCATCCGTCCGCGCACAAAATGGTATGACATCAATTTCCGCGAGTTCTGGCAATATCGGGATCTGATCGGCCTGTTCGTCAAGCGTGATTTCGTGGTGAAGTATAAGCAGACTGTGCTCGGCCCGGCCTGGGCGCTGATCCAGCCGCTGCTGACCACCATCATCTTCACCTTCATCTTCGGCACGGTCGCGCAGCTGGATACCGACGGCGTGCCGGAATTCCTGTTTTATATGTGCGGCAATATCGTCTGGCATTATTTTTCCACATGCCTGACGGGAAACAGCAACACCTTTGTGGAAAACGTGAAGGTCTTCACGAAGATCTACTTCCCGCGCCTGCTCGTGCCTGTCTCGACGGTGATCACCAATTTTGTGACCTACCTGATCCAGTTCGTGCTCTTCATGGGCTTTCTCGCGTTTTACATCCTGTTCAAGGGGTTTGCGCCCGCCTTTGATTGGGGCTATGTGCTGCTGACCATCCCGGCCATTTTGCAGGTGGCCCTGCTGGGCATGGGCTGCGGCATGGTGCTCTCCTCCATGACGACGAAATACCGCGACCTGCACATGCTGGTCGCCTTCGGCGTGCAGCTCTGGATGTACGCCACGCCCGTGGCCTATTCCTCGTCCATCCTCATGGACAAGTATTACTGGGTCTATATGCTCAACCCCATGACGCCCGTGATCGAGCTCTTCCGCGCGGCGTTTCTGGGCACGTCCAATTTCCGCTGGGAGAGCTGGGCCATCAGCCTGCTCTTCACGGCGCTGATGCTCTTCTGGGGCGTGGTGCGCTTCAGCAAGATCGAGCGCACGTTTGTCGATACCATCTGACGGGGAGGAGGAAGAGCTTTGGGCAACACGATCATCAGCGTGGAGCATATCTCCAAGGAATTTCAGCTGGGCGTGATCGGCTCGACCACGCTCAAGCGCGAGCTGCAGTCCAAGCTGGCCGTGCTGCGCGGCAGGGAAGACCCGAACCGCAAGGTGGAAGGGCCGGACAGGCTCGCGGGCGACGGCGCGCGCTTTCTGGCGCTGGACGACATCAACTTTTCCGTGCGCGAGGGAGACGCGCTGGGCGTCATCGGGCGCAACGGCGCGGGCAAGAGCACGCTGCTCAAGCTCATCTCCCGCGTGACCGCGCCGACCGCGGGCGCCATCCGCATCCGCGGGCGCGTGGCGAGCCTGCTGGAGGTGGGCACGGGCTTTCATCCGGAGCTCACCGGCCGCGAAAACGTGTTTTTGAACGGCTCGATCCTGGGCATGACCAAGGCCGAGACCGCGCGCAAGATGGACGAGATCGTGGAGTTTTCCGAGATCGAGCGCTTCATCGACACGCCCGTCAAGCGCTATTCCTCCGGCATGTACGTCAAGCTCGGCTTCTCCGTGGCGGCCCATCTCGACCCGGACATCCTCATCTGCGACGAAGTGCTGGCCGTGGGCGACACCACCTTCCAGCACAAATGCATCGCCAAAATGGCAGACGTGGCGCAGCAGGGCAGCGCCGTGCTCTGCGTGAGCCACAACATGCGCACCATGCAGCAGCTCTGCACCCGCGCGATCTACCTCGACCGGGGCCGCCTGACCTACGACGGCGACGTGGACCCGGCCATCAGCCTGTATGCGGGCGACGGCGAGCTGGGCAACCTCGCCTATGATCTGAGCGCAAGGCAGCGCCGCAACGGCGAGGGCGTGGGCGCGCGGCTGCAGAAATTGCAGCTGACCGACACGCTCGACTGCCGCTATGAGCTCGATTCCATGGCGCAGACGCAGATCACATGGACGGCGGAGGAGACGATCGAGGACGCCGAGCTCTGGGCGGTCTATAAGACCGACGTGGGCGAGATCGTCGGGCGCTGCGTTTCGCAGCCGAAGCTGCGTGCGCAGAAGGGCGAGACGATCGTCACGAAGGCGGCGTTCAACCTCGCGGGGCTCGCGCCGGGCGTATATCAGGTGCGCCTGCTGCTGGTGAAGCCGAACCTCACCACGGGCCTGCACAAATTCTACGACGCCGTGGAGGACGCCTTCCGCTTTAATATCATGGGCGACGGCAACATGCGCGACGGCGTGTGGCAGCCGCGCTTCTGGGGCAATATGCGCCTGGGAGACATCGAGATCCGTCAATGAGCCGCCGCGTGAGGCGACGGCAGACACAGAAAAAGAACCGTTCTGGCATATGCGCGTCAGAACGGTTCTTTTGTTTGCGTGCAATAGAGCGAATAGGGCGTGTATTTGGTGCTTGCGGCGTACTCCCGATAAGCCAGCCCCGGATCGCCGGAGGCGGCGCTTTTGATCAGGCATTTGGTCAGCTCGGGAACGTCGTCCCTTGCCAGCGCTTCCGGGATCCCGAGCCATACCACTTCGCTGTTTTCGGCGTTGTCGGAGCGCGCCTCCCCCGAAACATATTCGGCGCGGAACGCGATATACCAGTCGTGCATGTTGAACCGGATGCCGATAATGTCCTTCGGGGCGACCGTGACGTTCGTTTCCTCCAGAAACTCCCGCACCAGCGCCTGCTGCGGCGTTTCGCCGACGTTCACATAGCCGCCGGGAACGATCAGCATGCCGCTGCCCGTGCCGTAGGTGTGGCGGGCGAGCAGCACTTTGTCTTCTTTGATGACCACGCCGGTCACGCTCTGTCCCCAGTTCGTCGTCTCGTTTGCCATCAGGAACACCTCCGGACCCTTCTGTCGATGGAGCTATGCTATCACAGAAGGGCTCGAAAGGCAAGCATCGGCCTTATGCCACGCGCACGGCGAGCACGGTGGTGTCGTCGCTGTGGGCACGCGGGCGCTGCAGCGCCGCCTCGACGAGCGCATCGGCGATCTTCTGCGCGCTCTCGCGGCGCATCTCGCGCAGCAGCTGCACGATCCATTCGTCCTCGTCGCCGCATTCGAGGCCGTCCGTGGCCATGATGAGCAGATCGCCCCGGGATATGGACAAACTGCGCTTGGCCGGGCGCACCTCCTCGAGGATGCCCAGCGGCAGCCGCCCGCCCTCGAGCCGCACGCAGGCTTCGCCGCGCACCAGATAGGAGCGGCACGCGCCCAGCTTGATCAGCTCCGCGACGGAGCCGGACGGGTCGATCAGGCAGAGGTCCACGGTGGAATACATGTCCTCGCCGCTGCGCAGCAGCATCAGCTCGTTGATGGCCTCGATCGCGGCGCAGGGCTCGACGCCCGCCTGCAAAAAGCGCGAGATCAGCCGCAGCGTGTCGGCGCTCTCCTGCCCGGCGCGCTCGCCGCTGCCCATGCCGTCGGAGAGCGCGAGCAGGGCGCGCCCGTCGGCAAGGCGGATGGTGAGGCGGTTGTCGCCGTTGGGGCAGGCCTCGTTGCCCGGCACAGAGCGAAAGCCCACCTGCAGCCGCAGCCGGGGCAGAGGCGAGAAGCACAGCTGCCGCTCGGAATGCGCGCTCAGCTCGTAATTTTCGCCCGTTTCCTCGCCGATGAGCTCCGCCGCCCGCCGCAGAGAGGAAAGCTCCGCCTTGGCCGTCAGCCGCGCGCAGATCTGCGGCTGTTCGCCGCCGATAGCGTAGACATATTCCGCGCGCACGCCTTCT
Source organism: Eubacteriales bacterium (assembly GCA_030528845.1). The sequence goes on along the minus strand of JAUMYC010000051.1, from coordinate 4,539 downwards.
TTTTCCAGCGCCGCGCGCGCAATGGCGGCCAGATGCGGCTCCGGCTGCGCGCCGCTTTCGATCTGCCGACCGGCCGCGCTGAGCAAAGCGCGCGCCTGATCGAACTGCGCGGCCATGAGCCCGGCGAGGCGCTCGCGCTTGAGCTCGGCCCGCCTGCGTGCGTCGTAATCGGCCAGAAGCGCGCCTACCCGGCGGGGGATCTGTCCGGCGCGGCGGCATTGCCGGCCCAGCTCCGGCGGCAGCTCGGATTCCTCGCCGATGAGCGCGCCGGAAAAGGTGAGCCCGAGCAGCTGACAGAGCAGCCGCCCGGCGGCGCTGCCGTCTTCCGTCCAGCAGGCGGTATAGGAGGGGCAGCCCGCGCACAGCTTCTCCCGCAGCTGCGCGACCATCTCGGATTCGCTCGGCAAAACGCTGCCCGCCTGCGCATAGCCGCCGGAGAGGTCGCTGAACACATCCGCGAGGGCGTCGATCTTGCGGCGCAGGTCGCTGCGCTGGCGCTGCAGCGCGCGGCGTTCGCTCTCGCGCAGGCCGTCGGTCGGGCGCTGCAGACAGGCCAGCAGCCCTTCCGGCAGAAAACAATAGGCGCAGCCCGCCAAAAGCGCGCAGGCGACCTCCGGCAGGGCCTGCTCCGGGCCGAAGCGCCAGACGGCGCACACGGCGGCGGAGAGGATCAGCCCGCCCGCTGAGGCCGGGCGCGAGAGGGAGCCGAGCAGCCCGGCGAGCGCGCCGCCAAGGGCCAGATACGCGCAGAAGAGGGGGTCGTAGCCGCAGGCGGCCAGCGCGACCGACACGCAGGCCCCGCCCAGCGCGCCGCTCGCCGCGCCGGAGCCGGCAAAGAGCAGCAGTATGAGATCGGCAAGCAGAAGCGGCAGGCGGCCAAAAAGCCCCGGCAGCGCCGCGCAGCCCAGCATCGCGACGGCGGCGCAGCCGAACAGGGCGATGCGCTCGTCCGGAAGCAGGCGCTGCCTTCCCGCGCGCAGCAGCAGCGCCGGGTAGAGCGCGGGCGCGGCCGCAGAGGCGATCACTGCGCCCGCACAGGCGCTGAGCAGATTATAGGGGATGCCGCGCGCCATGACCAGCGAGGGCAGCAGAGCGCCGATGGCCGCGCATGCCGCCATGCGCAGTTCCCGGCCTTCGCGGTCGGCGGGTTCGAGAGAGAAGAGCAGGCGCACGGCCAGCGCGGCGCCCCACACCGCAAGGCAGGCCACCGCCGGGGCAACGGCCTCCGGCGAAAAGGGCCCCACGGGGATGGCCGCCGCGCAGCCCAGCAGCATGGAGCAGGGATGCAGCCCCGCGGCGAGCCCTGCCGAGAACAGCGCCGGGGCAAAGGGCGACATGCCGCTCCCGAGCACCGCGAGGGACGCGGGAAAGAGCAAGACCGCCCCCGTAAACCACGAGGCCGCGGCAAGCGCCGCCTCGCGCGTGAAATGCAGCCTGCGCAGGCGGCGCAGCCGCTCCGCCGCCCTGCCCAGCCGCCTGCGCGCCGTCTTAAGATCATTCATGAGCATAGCCTGCTCTCCTTCCGTGCTGCGGCGCTGCCTTCGTCAGACAGGATTCGCCGCGATTCTTTCACGGGAATATATATGCGCCGCGCGGTCGAATGATACCAAAAAGAGCGGGCCTGTGGTAAAAT
>JAUMYC010000051.1:0-2806 GCA_030528845.1 Eubacteriales bacterium | reverse complement strand
GGTGCACATCTGGTATCGCAACAAAAAGGGCGAGCTGCTGGTGCAGAGGCGCGCGCTCAGCCGCGCTCTTGCGCCCGGGCTCTGGGCCTGCACGGGCGGCAGCGCGCTGCAGGGCGAGGACAGCGAGGCGGCGCTTCTGCGCGAGAGCAGAGAGGAAATGGGCATCGAGCCGGAGCTCTCCCGCGCGGCGCGCGTGCTCTCCTACACGACGGCGGACACGCTGACGGATGTATACCTCGTGCCCTATGAAGGCGACGCCGCGCAGCTTCGCCTGCAGGAGGAAGAAGTGATGGACGCGAAGTGGATCTCCCCGGAGGAATTGGCGGCGTGCATCGGAAAGGACGACGTGTTCTGGCAATATCGCTATCTGGAGCTGCTCATGCGCTTCCTCAAGGAGCATCCGCCCTGCGCCGAAGCGGCGGGCGAGCCGGTTTAGAAGGCCTTTTTTGCGCATACCATGCAGGGGGAAAACAGTTGGGAGGCGGGTATGGCGCGAAATAAAAAGAGGCCGGAGATCCGGCGAAGGCCCGGATGCAGGAAGTGCGGCGTGCAGGCGCCGCTCTGGCTCAGAGAGTGCGCCGCGCAGACGCCGCGCGCGATGCTGTGCGGAACGGGGTATATTGCGATAGAAAACTGTGCGCAGGTGCTGCGCTTTGCGCAGGACTGCGTGTGCCTGCAGACGGCGGAGGGCAGGATGACCATCCTCGGGCGCGCGCTGAGCATCAGCAGGGAGAGCGAGCATACGGCGGTGGTTCGCGGAGAGATCGCGCAGATCCTGCTGGAGGGAGATGCGTAGCCGCGCAGGATTGCAAAAGCTGCTGCTGCCCCGGCGGGAGATCGCTCTGCGCTGCCGCATGCCGGGCAAATTTCTGGAAAAAATGCGGGAAAAAGGGCTGCGCGTCGTGCAGGCGCGCTGCGCGCAGGAGAACGAGCTGCGGCTGCGGGTGCGCGGGCGCGATGCGCAGGCGGTGCGGGAACTGGCGGAGAGATATTCGCTGCCGCTGCTCTCGGATGCGCCTTGCGGGCCGGATGTGCGCGCGCTGCTGGGGCGGGCGTGTCCGTTCGCGCTGGGGCTGTACGCGGCGCTGGCCGTGTTTTCGTATGCTTCGGCGTATATCTGGCAGATCGACGTGCGCTGCCCGCAGGGCGGCGAGCCCGGGCAGGTGCGCTTTGCGCTGCGGGAGGCCGGCGTGCGGCCCGGCGGCGCGTTTCCGCAGGAGGATCCCCTCGCGCGCGAGCTGGAGAGCCTTTGTCCGGGCTACGCGCATATCTCCGTGCGCAGAGAGGGCGTGGTGCTGCTGGTGGAGGCCTACCGCGAGACGGAGGCGCCCGAGGTCTACGATGTCGCTGCCGCGCGCGATCTCGTGGCGCGGTATGACGCCGTGGTCGAGGAGATCACGGTGCTCTCCGGCACGGCCGCAGCCCGGCCGGGAGACGTCGTGCGCGCGGGGCAGGCGCTGATCCTCGGCGAGGAAAAGGAGACCGACGAGACGACCCGGGGCGTGCGCGCGCTGGGCGAGGCGACGGGCATGATCTGGGTGTGGGCCGAGGAGAGGGCGGAATGCGTGCAGCAGGAGCGCTTCTTCACCGGAAGGGAGCGCACGCGCGCGAGCCTGCACCTGCCGGGCATGCAGCTCCCCCTTTCGCAGGCGGAGGATTTTGCCCTGCAGGAGGTGCAGAGCGTTCGTGCGGAGATCGGCGGCCTGTTCTTTCCGCTGTATATCGAGCGGGAGACGCTGCGCGAGGTCGCTTTGCGGCCCAAACAGGCCGACATGGAGCAGCTGCGCGCGGCTCTGGAGGCGAAAGCCCTTGCGCATGCCGCCGCAAAACTGCCTGATAACGCACAAATCGTTGACAAATGGGCAGAATATAGTATGATGGAAGGTAAATGGCAAACGGTGCGCCTTTGCCTGCAGGCGAGGGTGCCCCTCGCCGTGGCCCGGGGCGCGGAGCTTCCATAAAAAATACTGCGCCCGGCGCGCGAAAAGCGCCGATGATGCGCAGATGCAACAGAGAAGATATATTGGAGGACGTCACTTGGAAGAAATGTACAAAACCACGATAGAGATCCCTTCGCCGGATCAGTTCATGGCGATCTTCGGGCTGAAGGACGAAAACATGCAGCTGCTCAAGGACGAGCTGGGCGTGGAGATCTACGCGCACGGCAGCGAGGTGCAGATCAGCGGCGAAGAAGAAAAGGCCGAGCTGTGCAAAGAGGTGCTCGAACGCCTGCGCGAGATCGTCGAGCGGGGCGACCCGATCGACCGCACGCGCATCCGCTATGCCATCGAGCTGGCGGCGGAGGGCAATGCCGACCGCATCGGCGAGATCATGCGCGACGTCATCGCCATCACCTATCGCGGCAGGCAGATCAAGTGCAAGACCATCGGCCAGAAGCATTATGTCGACGCGATCAAAAAGAACACCTGCTGCTTCGGCATCGGCCCTGCGGGCACGGGCAAGACCTATCTCGCCGTGGCGCTGGCCGTGGTGGCGCTGAAAAACAAGGAGATCGAGAAGATCATCCTGACGAGGCCCGCCGTGGAAGCGGGCGAAAAGCTGGGCTTTCTGCCGGGCGATCTGGCGCAGAAGGTCGACCCGTATCTCAGGCCGCTCTACGACGCGCTCAACGATATGATGGGCGCGGAGGCGTATCAGAAGCTGCTGGAAAGGGGCGCGGTGGAGGTGGCTCCGCTGGCGTATATGCGCGGCCGCACCCTCAACGACGCCTTCATCATCCTCGACGAGGCGCAGAACACCACCTCCGAACAGATGAAGATGTTCCTCACCCGCATGGGCATGGGCT
>JAUMYC010000250.1 GCA_030528845.1 Eubacteriales bacterium | reverse complement strand
CGCTGTGCGGATCCCGGGTCGAAAGCCCGCGAGAGCGAGGATTTCGACAAATATGGGATAATGAAGTTTAGGGATCCGCTGCGCGGATCCCGGGTCGAAAGCCCGCGGCAGCGAGGTTTTCGACAAACATATGAACAGGCAGAGGCGGAGAGCGCAGCATGGCAGACGGGCTGGAAACGAGGCTTTGCAGGGCGGCGGCGGAGGCCGTGCGTCCGGGCGAGCATGTGCTCGCGGCCGTCTCCGGCGGGGCGGATTCCGTGGCGCTGCTGCGGCTGCTCGTTCGCCTGCGCGGGGAAGGCCGCATTCGGCTGAGCGCGGCGCATTTTGAGCATGGCATCCGCGGCGAGGGCTCGCGCGCGGACATGGCCTTTGTGCAGGGGCTCTGCCGGGAGCTGGACGTGGCGCTGCTGTGCGGCGCGGGCGACGTGCCCGGCGAGGCGAAACGGCGCGGCGCGGGCATCGAGGAAACTGCGCGGGAAATGCGCAGGGCGTTTCTTCTGGAAAGCATGCGCGCCGCCGGGGCGGACTGCATCGCCCTTGCACACCATGCCGACGATCAGGCCGAGACCGTGCTGATGCACATCCTGCGCGGCAGCGGCGGGCGCGGCGCGGGCGGCATGCGCCGCAGGGACGGCGTGTGGCTCAGGCCGCTTCTGCATTGCAGAAAGAGCGAACTCATAGAGTATCTTGCGCGCGGGGGCGCCGCCTGGCGGGAGGATCCGACCAACGCCCAGCCCTTCACGCCCCGAAACGGCCTGCGGCTGCAGGTCATGCCGCAGATGGAAGCGATCTTCCCCGGCGCGGTGGAGGCGCTCGTGCGCTTTGCGGACATCCAGCAGGCCGAGAGCGATTTCCTCGACGGCTGCGCGCGGCGGTGGCTGCGCGGGAACGCCCGCACAGGCCCATACGGCGTGCGCGTCGCGCTGGCGGCGCTGCCGGACAGGGCCGTGCTCGCAAGGGCCATGAAGCTGCTCGCGGGCAGAGAGGCCGCCAGCAGCGAGGTGCAGCGCCTGTGCGCGCTGTGCGAAAAGGGCGCGGGCAGGCTGGAACACACCGGCTCGGGGCGCTCGGCGCACGCGGCTGCGGGCGAGCTCTGGCTGACGCAGGGCGCGCCGGAGGCGCAAAATGTGCCAATTTGCACGCCGGGCGAAACGAAACTGGCCGAATGGGGAACACTGCGCACGGAGGCGGGCGAAGGCCGGCCCGTGCGGGGCGACCCACACCGGCAGGAGCTGGACGCGCTCGCCTGCGAAGGGGCGCGGCTGCGCTTCTGGCGGCAGGGCGACAGGATGCGTCCGCTGGGCATGGGCGGAAGGAGCCGCCTGCTGTCCGATATCTACGCCGACAGGGGCGTTCCCCCGCAGAAGAGGCGCTTCATGCCCGTGCTGGAAAAGGACGGGGAGATCCTCTGGGCGGTGGGGGCGTGCATTTCGGAAACGGCAAAGCTGAACGGAGAGAACCGGGCGCTTGGGCTGGAATGGATCCCGGCGAAGGAGAGCCCGTGGGAAAATACAAGGGATGACGGAGGAAAAAACGATGCAGAATGATATCGCGTTTGTGCTCTATTCTCAGGAGGAGATCAAGGAATGCGTGCGGCGTCTGGCCAGACAGATCGAAGAGGATTACGCGGGCAAGGAGCTTGTCTGCATCTGCATCCTCAAGGGCGGCGTCATGTTTATGACCGACCTCGTCAGGGAGATCCGCATGCCGCTGGAGATGGAATTCATGGTGGCCTCGAGCTACGGCCGCGGCAGCGTCAGCTCCGGTGTGGTGCGCATCCTTAAAGACGTGGATCTGGACATCCGCGGAAAGAACGTGCTCATCGTGGAGGATATCGTGGACACGGGCATGACCCTCTCCTATCTGAGCAACTATCTCAAGGCCAGCAGGGGCGCTGCCGACGTGACGATCTGCACCCTTCTGAACAAGCCCGAGCGCCGCAAGGCGACGGACCTTGAGGTCAAATATATCGGCTACGAAGTGCCCAACGAGTTCGTGGTGGGCTACGGGCTGGATTACGACGAAAAATACCGCAATCTGCCCTATATCGGCGTGCTGAAGCCGGAAGTTTACGAAAAAGACTGATACAGGCTATGATTTTTGCGGGCGCAGATGGTATAATTTTCTTTGTCGAATCATGTCCCGGCCGCTTTGCGCCTGCGCGGCGGAGGATCGGGACGAAATGGTAACCGCATGGTCGTGCGGAAAGTGAGGTACGAGGTTTGGATCAAAATAAGCTGAAACGGTTTTTGACGCCCCTGTCCTATGTGCTGCTGCTGCTCATCGTACTGGTGGTCGTGCAGTTCATGGGAACGAGGCAGCAGGTCGTGCCGGAGGAGCTGAGCTACACGCAGCTGCTGAGCATGATCGAGCAGGACGTGGGCTTTGTCGGGACGGGGGATCTGATCTCCGATATCATCGCCACGGGCGATATGGTCATCGCGCGTAAGGCGGGCTCCGCCGTCACCGAGAGCGCCTTCAAGGCCGCCGCATCCTATGACTACTACACAGTCACCGCGTCGATAGAGCAGTTTATCGGCGACGTGAACGCCATCTACGCGCGAAAGCTGGGCGTGGATGCGTCCGCCATCAGCGTGACGGACTATAATTTCACCTACGGCGTGGTCGTGCCGCAGGGCACCCCCTGGTGGATGGAATGGCTGCCGCTGCTGGTGATGATGATCCTCTTCGGCTGCCTGTGGTTCTTTATGATCCGCAGCCAGACGGGCGGCAACAAGGGCGTGATGCAGTTCGGCAAATCCCGCGCCCGCATGAGCGACCCGGAGAAGAACAAGGTCACCTTCGGCGACGTGGCCGGCCTTGACGAGGAAAAGCAGGAGCTGGCCGAGGTGGTCGAATTCCTGCGCGACCCGAAGCGCTTCACCGAAGTGGGCGCGCGCATCCCCAAGGGCGTGCTGCTCGTCGGCCCTCCCGGCAACGGTAAGACCCTGCTGGCCCGCGCCGTCTCCGGCGAGGCCAAGGTCCCCTTCTTCACCATCTCCGGTTCGGATTTTGTCGAAATGTTCGTCGGCGTCGGCGCCAGCCGCGTGCGCGATCTGTTCGACCAGGCCAAGAAGCATTCGCCCAGCATCATCTTCATCGATGAGATCGACGCCGTGGGCCGCCAGAGAGGCGCAGGCCTGGGCGGCGGACACGACGA